>CACBBI010000019.1 GCA_902537445.1 uncultured Prochlorococcus sp. | reverse complement strand
ATGTAAAGATCTTGGTTTTTCGGATGAAGATAGAGAAGAAAATATAAGAAGAATTGGCGAAGTTGCGAATTTATTTATGAATGCTGGGATAATAACTATTACAGCATTCGTTTCGCCATTTATTAGCGATAGAGATAAGGTGAGAAAAATTATTGGATCTAAGGATTTTTTTGAAGTTTATTGTGCTGCTGATATCACAGTTTGCGAAAATAGGGATACTAAAGGTCTTTATAAGAAAGCTCGTTTGGGTGAAATTAAGGAATTCACAGGGATTTCTAGTCCATATGAAGCTCCTCTTAATCCCGAAATTGTTGTTGATACAGGTTCTTTAGATTTAAATGATTCCGTTGAAAAAATTATTAACTACCTTAAAAAAGAAAACTTTCTTAACAAGGCCTAATAGAAAAAAATTACTTCATTTATTTTGAAGATAATTGTCAGGTCCAATATTTGATAACTTACTATTTTTAGTTCTTACCTGTGAATGTAGATTTTCTCTGAATTCTTTCAAATTTTTCTTTATGGATTCATCAAATAAACTGATCATCTCTATTGCCAATAATCCAGCATTCTGACCTCCATTAATTGCAACTGTTGCAACTGGAATTCCAGCGGGCATTTGAACGATTGATAAAAGAGAGTCAATCCCCTTAAGTGTCTTACTCTCCACTGGTACGCCAATTACAGGAATGCAAGTTATGGATGCCAGCATTCCTGGAAGATGAGCAGCACCCCCAGCACCGGCAATTATTACTTTTATGTTTTCTGATTCTGCATTTTTTGCATATTCCATCATTTCAATAGGTGTTCGATGTGCAGAAAGTATACAAACTTCAGTTTTTATTCCAAATTCTCTTAAAATATCAATGGTTGGTTTCAATGTTTTTAGATCTGAATCACTACCCATTACGACAGCAATTTTATAAATATCTTTAGAATTCAATTCTGACAAAATAACAAATCAATTCTTTCCTATAATGGCGTGCAATTAATTTGGCGCCAGTTAGTTAGTATAAAAAGAATAAATTTTCATAGAATACTATGACGTCAAATAAGATTATCGAAAAAAGTGAAGTAAGAGAGTATTTTAATGGTACTGGCTTTGAAAGATGGAATAAAATTTATAGCAAATCTGATGAAATTAATACAGTTCAGAAAAATATTAGGAAAGGACATCAAAAAACTGTAGATGATGTAGTCTCATACATCAAAAATTATCCTGAACTAACAAAAAAAAGTTATTGTGATGCAGGCTGTGGTGTAGGAAGTCTTTCCATACCTTTATTAAGACTAGGCATAAAAGAACTACAGGTGAGCGATATTTCTTCTGAAATGATTAAAGAAACAAAAAAACGCATTCATGAATTAGGTTTGAGTCAAGGTAAAATTAAATATGAAGTCTGTGATCTGGAAAAATTAAAAGGATTATTTGATGTTGTAGTTTGTTTGGATGTATTTATTCATTATCCTCAACCGGTCGCAGAAGAAATGGTTCAACATCTATGCGATTTAAGCAAAGAAAAACTAATAGTTAGCTTTGCTCCTTACACTCCAGTTCTTGCTGTTCTAAAAAATATTGGAAAATTATTTCCTGGGCCAAGTAAAACTACAAGGGCATATACATTGAAAGAAAAGGGTATTATTAATGCTGCTAAAGAAAGAGGATTTAAAGTTGTTAAAAAGAAATTAAATCAAGCTCCTTTTTATTTTTCAAAACTAATTGAATTCGAAAAAATTAAATAATTTATTTTACTAAATGATTTTCAAGTGCATAACGAACTAATTCTGTTCGGCTAGATGTACCTGTCTTAATAAAAAGTCTACTTACATATTTCTCAACATTTCTAATTGATGTTTCAAGCTTTCTAGCAATTTCCTTGTTCATCAGTCCCTCTGCTACTAGTTGAAGCACACTTGCTTCTCTGGGAGTAAAACTAGGAAGATTAATTTTATTTTCTGGATTAGTCTGGTTTTGGTCTGTGAGCATAGATTTTATTTCAGTAATTTGTTTTGCCATTTTGCTTACGTCAATATCTGCGAATCGTGCCGCTTCTTTCAATAGTCGTTCTTGTCTGTTGATTACATTTTTAACTCTTGCAGCTAATTCATCGGGATCGAAAGGTTTGGAAATATAATCATCAACTCCTGCAAGATAACCTTCTGTTCTGTCTAGGGTCATTCCCTTTGCAGTTAGAAAAATAACTGGAGTTCCTCCTAATTTTTCATCCTCTCTAATTTTTTCTAATAAATCATAACCGTTGGCTCGTGGCATCATAACATCGCTAATTATCAAATCGGGGAAAATTGTTTGGGCTTTTTCCCAACCATCCTCGCCATCAACTGCAATAAATATTTCAAAGCCTTCATCTTCTAGAAATGTTTTAACAGCTGTTCTTAAACCAGGCTCATCATCAACTAATAAAATTCTTGATTTTCTTACCGGTTCATTATTTATTTGATTAATTTCATTCATTTTTTAAATTCTTAAATTTGATTTTCTAGTAATAAACAGAATTTTATATACTAAACATAATGCTATCAACTCCCATACTACTAGACTATCAATCTTCGACTCCTTGCTCTAAAGATGTTGTTGATTCTATGAAACCTTTTTGGAGTGAGATATTTTCTAACCCTGCAAGCAAATCTAATTTGGCGGGGATTAACGCAAGCGCTATATTAGAAGCCTCAAGAGAAAAAATAGAACAAAATTTATTTCTTAAGAATAAAAAAGTTATTTTTACAAGCGGGGCAACTGAATCTAATAACTTAGCTTTATTAGGTTTTGCTAGAAATTTCTATAAAAAAACAGGAAATTATGGACATATTATTACCTTAAAAACAGAGCATAAAGCTGTTTTGGAGCCCCTAACTCAACTAAAAAAAGAGGGATTTATGGTTACAGAAATTAATCCTGAGAAAGATGGCTTAATTTCAGAAGAAAAATTTAAAAAAAATATAAGAGAAGATACATTTCTGGTAAGTGTTATGTTGGCAAATAATGAAATAGGAGTTATCCAGCCTGTAGAGAATATTTCAAAGATATGTAAATCGCGAGGAATAACTTTTCACTCTGATTTTGCACAATGTTTAGGTTATATCGAGTTAGACAATCTTTTGTCAGATGTAAATATGATAACGATGAGTTCTCACAAAATATATGGTCCTAAAGGGGTAGGACTTCTTTTGATTGATGAAGGAATGAATCTTGATCCTTTAATTGTTGGAGGAGGTCAGGAATATGGTCTCAGGTCTGGTACATTACCTCTTCCTTTAGTAGTTGGATTTGCTAAAGCAATAGAGATAGCAGTTTTTAATCAAAAAAATAATGCTGAGAAATTACTTATGCATAGAAATACCCTTTTAAAGGGTTTGTTAGAAAATAATTCTGGTTTATTAATTAATGGCTCTATAGAAAAAAGATTACCTCACAATTTAAATTTGACTGTATTGGATTTAAATGGAGCAAAGTTTCATAAACTTTTAAAATCTAAAATAATTTGTTCTAGTGGATCTGCATGTAGTAATGGTGAACCATCTCATGTTTTACTAGCCTTAGGTAGATCTTTTAAAGAAGCAGAATCTTCAATAAGGTTAAGTATTGGATTAAGCACTGATTCAAAAGATATAAAAAAAGCAATTCATATTCTTACAAATACGATCAGATCATTACGCTAGAAATTATTGGCTCTTATTTTAATTGAGCAATTCTTAATTTTCCACTTCTAGCTCTTTTATTGAGTTCGACTTCTTGTTCGGAAGGAGTTATTGGCTTTTTTGTCAGGTTTTTTAGCCTTTGATCATTCTTAAAAGAATTTTTAACTAACCTATCCTCCAGGGAATGAAAACTAATAATAGAAATAATACCTCCTGGCAAAAGCCATTCAGGGACAACTTGCAAAAATTTTTCTAATACTTCAATTTCTTTATTGACCGCAATTCTTAGTGCTTGAAATGTTCTTGTTGCTGGGTGTATTTTTTTATATCTTTGTTTTGGTGGAAAGCAGCCTGCAATAGAATAGGCTAATTCTTTTGTCCCAGAATATTTCCCATTTTCTTTTAAATCCATTTTTATTTTCCTAGCAATCTTTCTTGATAATCTCTCTTCTCCATATTTATAAATTAGGTTAGCTAGATCTTTTTCATTTAAAGCCTCAATTAATTTCTCTGCATCAACCTTAAGAAAAGGATCCATGCGCATATCAAGCGGACCATCTTTTTGGAAACTAAATCCTCTTTTAGGGTCATCAATTTGGTTGCTATTTACTCCAAGATCTGCAATAACAAAAGAAACTTTTTCTTTTGGCATAAAATCCGCAAAATTTGTAGCTCTAATATCAAGCCTATTTTTAAATTCATCAAGTTTTTTTGATGCTGATTTTCTTGCGAATGGATCTTGATCAAGTCCAATTATATTTAAATCCGAATATTTTCTCAATAAATGATAAGAGTGCCCGCCTCCGCCTAAAGTTGCGTCTATTCCTTTAAGTTGGTTGTTATGGATTAATGGGTAATGCTTTAATGAGGCCATAATCTCATCTGTCATAACTGATTTATGATTGAAAAAAGATGAATCAGATAGGTCAGTTTGCATAACTTTCGACTAAGATTTATTTAGAAGTTAAATTTCGAATGGCTCAGCTAGAGACAAGAACAGAACCAATGGTGGTCAATTTTGGCCCTCACCATCCCTCTATGCATGGGGTTTTAAGGTTAGTTGTAACTCTTGATGGTGAAAATGTCATTGATTGTGAGCCAGTAATTGGATATTTACATAGAGGAATGGAAAAGATAGCTGAAAATAGGACAAATGTAATGTATGTCCCTTATGTAAGCAGAATGGATTATGCAGCAGGAATGTTTTATGAAGCTATTGTAGTAAATGCTCCTGAAAGATTAGCTAATATTCCAGTTCCTAAAAGAGCTAGTTACATTAGAGTTCTAATGCTAGAACTCAATCGAATTGCTAATCATCTTTTGTGGCTCGGTCCCTTTTTAGCAGACGTAGGAGCTCAAACTCCATTTTTCTATATTTTTAGAGAAAGAGAAATGATATATGATCTATGGGAAGCTGCTACTGGACAGAGGCTGATAAATAATAATTTCTTTAGGATAGGTGGTGTCGCATGTGATCTTCCATACGGATGGTTAGAAAAATGTATAGACTTTTGTGATTGGTTTGGACCTAAGATTGATGAATATGAAAAATTAATCACAAATAATCCAATTTTTAGAAAAAGAATTGAAGGTCTTGGAACAATACAAAGAGACCAGGCAATTAATTGGTCTTTGTCTGGGCCAATGCTTAGAGCTTCTGGAGTTTCCTGGGATTTAAGGAAAGTCGATAGTTATGAATGTTATGACGATTTTGATTGGCAGATTGCTTCAGAAAAAGAAGGAGATTGTTATGCGAGATATCGAGTGAGAGTAGAAGAAATGAGACAATCGCTAAGCATCATTCGCCAAGCCTGTAAAATGATTCCAGGAGGTCCAACAGAAAATTTGGAAGCTCAAAGAATGGCGACTGAAGATAAGAAAAGTGAAATATTTGGTATGGACTATCAATATGTAGCTAAGAAGGTTGCTCCAACTTTTAAAATTCCTAACGGAGAATTGTATACAAGATTAGAGTCCGGTAAAGGAGAAATAGGTGTATTCATTCAAGGAAATAATGAAGTTACCCCATGGAGATTTAAAATCAGAGCAGCTGATTTAAATAATCTGCAAATATTGCCTCATATTCTTAAAGGTGCCAAAATCGCCGATATTATGGCAATTCTTGGCTCAATAGATGTCATTATGGGATCTGTTGATAGATAAGTTCTTTAAATGAAACCCGCTGACTGGTTGATATTGCAGAAGAAGGTAAGATTCGGTGATTGTGATTCTGCAGGTGTAATTCATTTTCATAACTTATTAAAATGGTCGCACGAAGCTTGGGAAGAGAGTATAGAAATTTATGGGATTCCATATCAAGATATTTTTCCAGATTTTTCTATACGTAAAAGTCAAATTATTTTTCCCATAGTAAACTGCGAAGCAAACTTTCTTGCGCCTATAAAAATTGGAGATTTATTAAAAGTAAAAATTGTTCCTCATAAAATTAATAATCATTTGTTCCAAGTAAATAGCTTTTTTATAAAAAATGGAAATAAAGTAGCCGAAGGGAAAATTATGCATTGTTCTTTGGATGTTGATTCAAGAAATAAAATAGAACTTCCCGATCAGTTAGAAAGATGGATAGAGGCTTCTAATGTGAGTACAAATTTAAAAGAATGCTAATTATTATTTTTTAAATTTATAGTTTATTTTTTCTTTAATGCTATTTTTGTTTTTAACAATCCACTTTTCAGGCTTTTCATGTTTAGGCCAACTTTGAGAAAATTTTTTTAATAAATTTAAAGAAATTTCAATATTTTTATTATTTGTAAGTTCTCTAAATTCAACTATTACTTTAATTTTATTTTCCCATAATTTGTTAGATACTTTTGAAATATTGAATTTATTAATTGGGATATTTTCTTTCATAATGAAATCATTTAATCTAGATTCAATTACTTCAGGAAAAACGATTTCTCCTCCTGAATTAAAGGCATTATCACTTCTTCCAATAAAGTTTAAATAGTAAGAATTATTGATTTGATTAATTTCACCTAAATCACTTGTTTGCCACCACCCATTTTTATTTTTGAAATTTTCAGTTTTTAATGAGTCTATTATTTCGATTCCAATTCTGGCTGATTTTATCTCGATTAATCCTTGTGCGTTAATTCTTATTTTTGTATCAGGTAGTATTTCTCCAACATTTTTAAAACCCATTAAGAATTCTTTTGGTTTTAAACTCGTAACCATTGCTGCTGTTTCAGTTGAACCGTAACAAGGTGCTAATTTTATTTTTTCTTTTATACATTGTTCTGCAGTTTCGTCTGAAATTGAAGCTCCACCTACCCAAATTAGATCAAAAATTTTTAGCCAACTAATTCCATCTTTTTGAGCTAAAAGTCTTTGTAATTGGGTAGGTACTAATGAAGTAATCAAGTGTTTTTTGTTTTTTTTAAATTTAATTGTAAAAAGTAAAAGTTCTCGAGTTTTTTTTATCAAATTCGGAGAAATATTAATACAATCACATCCCCAAGTTTGACTTCTAAAAATTGGCATTAATCCACTTATATGGTTAAGGGGTAAAGTATTTAAAATTAAGCAGTTTTGCAATTCAAATCCTTGCTCTATTAGCCATTGACCTGATGTAGTTGCAGATAATTTAAGATTATCTAAATGGTGAAAACATTGTCTCGGTTTTCCAGAACTCCCACTGCTGTTCAAGATAATTGCTGGCCCATTTTCAGTGATTGAATCTAATACATCTTTGTCTTCATAAAATTTGTTTTTTACATAAATAATTTTATTCTCTCCAATTTTTTCAATAATTTTCTCTACAGATTGAGTTTCGTTATTTTCAACTTCAATAGTATGAATTTTATTTTTCATAGTTGATCCCATATCTTTTTTGCTTCATTTAAAAATAGAAATGAATTAGGGAATTTATTCATTGCTAAACCAGGAACTTTTGGCGTTGGTCCTTGTAATTGTAGAGAAGATAAATGATGGAGCCATCTCCTTCCTATTCCAGTTTCAAATGAGGTACTTATAGATATTAAAGCTTTTTTATTTTCTAATTCTCTTAAAAGCTTAACTGGATTATTTTCTTGAGAAGGCCTTCTAATTTGCCAACCTTTCCACTCATCAATCAAAGTTGGAAATTTTAAAAGTGATTCGTCTAAAGCTATTGGAATTTTTTTGTTTAGTTCTTTCAGTCCATCAATATCATCAACACAGAGAGGTTGTTCTAACCAATCTATATTTTTATTATCTTTCAAAATATCAGCCCATCTATTAGCTATGTCTCTTCCCCAAGAACCATTAGCATCTATTCTTAACTTAATATTATTACCTATTTTGCTTAAAATTTCTTCTAATTTTGCTTCTTCCTCATGGTTATTTTTTAGTGCTACTTTCCATTTTAAGGTTAATGATTTTCCAATATCACAATGTCTTTTTTTAATATCATTTAGATCTGAAACTACATTTTCATGATTTAACAATATGGCTGTTTTACCAATTTCATCAAAGTAGTAGTTTTCTTTAAAAATTATTTTTCCATTGATCTCAGCTAATGCAGAATTTATTGCAGATTGAATACATGGGTGAAAAATATTTATTTGCTCAGATAAATTAAATTCTTCTATATACTCAGGGATAATATCTAGTTGTTTCGCACACTTTTTTAAGTCTTTTTTATGTAGCGGTGAAACTTCTCCAAACCCTATTTTTTTATCATTGCTTATTAATTTAATTATCCAACCCGATTTTGTGTGGTAATTGGTTTTAGAATTTTCTAATTTGGCCGATAACTTAAAGCTATAAGATTTTTTTTGAAATATTAAGTTCATTTATTTAGCAAGTAATTAAATATTAATCCTGTAATTAAACCAATTCCATTAAGAGTTTGAAATTTTATTGCGACGAATTTGCAATTTTTTATTGCAGAAGGTTTTGCATACGAAGATTTTAATAAATTTATAAGTCTTATTGCTTGAGGGAAACTAAGCAAATAAAGGATGCAAAACACTGGAATAAATCCATAAACTATTGTGAAAAGTTGAAAAATATATATTGTAAAAATTATCCAAGGCACAAATTGAGAACCTTTTTTTGCTCCTAAGCGAACTAAAGGTGAATTTTTCCCATACTTTTTATCTTCAGAAATTTGATGAAAATGAGAACAAAATAATACAAGAGTTGTTGCCAAGGAAGGTCCTGAACCAAGTAATAAAGAAACTTTCCATGGAATATCTTCGAAGTAAATATTAGACGGATTTAACGCAATTAAGACTGCAGAGTACGCAAAAGGTCCAAATGCAAGCCAGCATAATGGTTCTCCTAAACCTTGATAGCCCAATCTAAAAGGAGGACCTTGATATAAATATCCTAAGAAGCAGCAAGCTGCCACCAAAATAAAAATGTTTATACTTGTTGATACTGAAATAATTAAAATTATTAATAAACCAATAACTAAAGATGTATATGCAATAAATGAAATTATTTTTTTATTTTTTACAAGATTTACAATTGAATGGAATTTAAATTCATCGATTCCTGTTTCTGCGTCGTATAAATCATTAGTTAGATTTTCCCAAAGTAATATCAAAATTGCAGCTAAAGTAAATGAAATCAAATTATAAATTTTTACCTCTTCATATTGATTGAGCAAGTAAGCCCCTGTTATTAAAACTGGAAGTATGGCAACAGAATAAAGAGGCCATTTTATTGCTTTTTTCCATAATTTTTTTTTATCTTCGTCCATTTTTAATTAACACGCAAAATTAGATAATTATTGAATGTAGTTTATAAATTGAGTTACATTTTTTACTTTATTGCATCATTTTTAGTTATTTTCAATAAGTAATGAAAAATGATTTAAACTTAACAGATTTTTTAAAAGATGTATTTTCCTCTTTCGATAAGAAAGTTGAAAATTCTGGATTAGTAAGTATTTGTGTTGAGATTCCTTGTATTGATTTATTCCAAGTTTATGAATTGTTAATAAATCAATATCCGTTTTCTTCATTTTGGGAGGAATCTGATGGCATTTCATATATAGCTTTCGAGAAGTGTAAATATGTTACTCTGGATGGCCCAAAAAGATTTGAGTTAGCAAAAGAGTTTAATTCTGAGAATTTTAAAAATTTAATTAACTTAACTAATGAATCGCATAATTCTGCACTTTCAAAAATAATTTATTTATTTTCTTTCTCTGAAAATTTGAATAATAAGAATTTACCTTCGGATATCCCTAGCTTGGAAGCCATTTTGCCAAAAATATTAATTACTAAAAGTGGCAAGAACTGCTGGTTAAGAATCAATGGTCATGTTGAAGGTAAATCATCATTAAGAACATTAATTGAAGAAATATGGACAATTAGAAATCAAGTTATTAAGTCTGGCTCAGAATTAATAAAATCACCTGGCTTAAAAACTAGTTTTGATTCCCCTTTTATTGATGATTTCTCACGCTCCTTAGAAACTTCTAAAACAAACATGAAAAAAGTAGTAAATAGAGGAATTCAATTAGTAGATAAAGATATCCTCGAAAAGATAGTTTTAGCGAATAGGATTAAAATAAAACTTAAAAATAAATTAGATTTAGTAGAAATTTTAAAAAGATTTAAAAAGAATCAACCAAATACATGTAGATACGTTTGGAAAAGGAATAGTAAGGATATTTTGTTTGGAGCATCTCCAGAAAAATTATTTTCTTTCTCTAAACCTAATTTAACTTTAGAGGCTCTTGCTGGAACTATCTCTACTAATTCAAATTTTAAGAAACTCCTAAAAAGTACTAAAGACTTAAAGGAACATAATTATGTAATACAACATTTGATTAAATCTTTAGAAGTTTCAAAAATAACAAACTTTAAAAAAAGTGATATCAAGGTAAATTCATTTGGAGATATTTCTCATTTGCAAACACTCATTTTCTCTAAAGTTGAAAATATTTGTCCTTTTGAATTGCTTAAAAACTTACATCCATCTCCAGCTGTTTGTGGATACCCAAAAAATGCAGCATTGGATTGGATAAACACTCTTGAGTCTTTTCCTAGAGGAAATTATGCTTCTCCAATGGGTTGGGTTGATTCATCAGGCAATGCTTCATTTCTTTTGGCAATAAGAGGCGCAAGATGTATTGAAGAAAATATTGAATTTACTGCAGGTTCAGGTATAGTTTCTGGCTCCGTTTTAGAGAAAGAAATAGATGAGATTAAATTAAAATTTGAATCTATAGTAAAACAGATATTTTGCGCTAAAAAACCTTAGATAATTTCTACTAATTTTTCAATAACTTCCTCTGAAACATTTTTATTGGATAAATTTTCTATTTCTCTTAAACCTGTTGGACTGGTTACATTAATCTCGCTAAGCATTCCATTTATTACATCAATACCTACAAAAAATAAACCCTCATCTTTGAAGTGTTGAGATAATTCTGAGCAGATACTTTTTTCTTTTTCTGTTAATAATGTGGGTTCAGCCTTGCCTCCCATCGCTAAATTACTCCTAAAATCGCCTCCTTGAGGAATCCTATTTATTGATCCAATTGCTTCTCCGTTTACGATAATTATTCTTTTATCACCCTCTACGACTTCAGGAATAAATTTTTGCATCATAACGGGTAATTCTTCTTGAGAAGTGATTAATTCAATGATTGATTTAATTCCTGGAGAATTTTTATTTATCCTTATAACACCTTGACCACCTTTTCCTCCTAGAGGTTTTATGACTACTTCATTATTTATATTTGCAAAATTAATAAGATCTTTTACTTTACTCGCAACTATTGTAGGTGCCATTAAGTGGCTGTATCTTAAAGCACCTAGCTTTTCATTCCACGCTCTTAACGATGAGGGTTTGTTAATTACTTTTACTCCTTTTCTTTCGGCAACTTCTAAAAGATGGGTTGCATATAAATAAGCCTCATTTACAGGAGGATCTTTTCTCATCCAAATGCAATTAAATTCGGCGAGAGGTATGCAATCATTCTCTTTGAAAGAAATCCATGGAATTACTTCAACTTTTACGGAAGATGCCCATACTTCATCACCTCTAGCTTCCAGGTCTTGAGGAGTACAACTCCAGATTTCAATATTTTTTTTTGATGATGCTTGCATTAAAGCAGCAGTTGAATCTTTTAAGGGATTTATATTTTTAATTGGATCTATTACGAATAGAAATTTCATAAGATCTAGTTTAATAATGCTTCTAATTTATTTTCATTTTCTAATGCGTAGAGATCATCGCAGCCTCCGATACCCTCATTATCTATAAATATTTGTGGTAATGTTCTTCTACCATCAGCTCTTTCAATCATCAATGCTCTGGCATCTTCGTCGCCATCTATTTTATATTCTGTAAAATTTACATTTTTTTTCTTGAGTAGTGATTTTGCTCGAATACAGAATGGGCAATATTGCCAAGTATAAATTTCAACTTTGGACATTTTTTTAAAATAATACTTAGTTTATACTATTAAACAAAAGTGCTTGTTAGATTATAAATAACGATTAAATTCTATTTTGATAGATATTACAGATTTCAAAAAAGATCTTTCGGAACTAACAGAGCGCCTGGGTAATGCTCAGGATTGTCTTTGACGTTCCAAGATTAAAAGCGAAAAGGAAAGAGTTAGAGCAAATTTCTGCTCAGCCTGAATTTTGGGATAATCAAGAAGAAGCTAAAAAGCAAATGTTAATCCTTGATGATGTTAAAGCACAACTCGAATTGTTAGACAAATGGAAAACTTTTATTTCTGATGCTAATGCCTCTCTTGAGCTTTATTCTCTAGAACCCGAAGAGGAAATGATTTTAGAATCGCAGCTGGGATTAAAGAAATTAAGAGAGAATTTGGATAAATGGGAATTTGAAAGATTGTTATGTGGTGAATACGATAAGGAAGGAGCAGTAGTTTCTATTAACGCAGGTGCGGGTGGAACAGATGCGCAGGATTGGGTAGAGATATTATTAAGAATGTACTCTAGATGGGCCGATAATAATCAAATGAGCCTTGTCATTAATGAATTATCTCAAGGAGAAGAAGCAGGTATTAAAAGTGTAACGTTCGAAATTGATGGAAAATATGCATATGGCTATCTGCAACATGAAAAAGGAACTCATAGATTAGTAAGAATTTCTCCTTTTAATGCCAATGGCAAAAGACAAACCAGCTTTGCTGGGGTAGAGGTTATGCCAAAATTAGATGATAATATTTCACTTGATATACCTGAAAAAGATTTAGAAATTACAACAAGTAGATCCGGTGGAGCTGGAGGACAAAATGTTAATAAAGTAGAAACAGCAGTGAGAATTGTTCATTTGCCTTCAGGGATTTCAGTAAGATGTACTCAAGAAAGATCTCAATTACAAAATAAAGAAAAAGCTATGTTACTTTTAAAGTCTAAACTATTAGTGATTGCTAAAGAACAACGAGCTGCTGAAGTCGCTGATATTAAAGGTGATATTGTGGAAGCTGCATGGGGCAATCAAATAAGAAATTATGTTTTCCATCCCTATCAAATGGTAAAAGATCTTAGGACTATGCAGGAGACTAACGAGTTAGATAGTGTTTTAGATGGTGGACTTGACCCATTTATTCATGAATTATTACGTATGAATATTTCTTCTAATGAATCTATTGAATAACTAATGGAAAATAAAAACGAAATTTTAGAAAAAAAAGTTTCTCCTCCAAGCTTTATAAAGCTTGCTATGAGAAATATGGTAAGGAAAGGCTCAAAAAGTATTTCTCATTTTTCAATAACCTTTCTAGTTTTAATTGGGATATTAATACTTGTGGCCACAATAGGTAAGCCCAATATTCCAGTTTAAGAATCTATGAAAGAAAAAATTATTTCTGAAATAAATTTAGATTTGGTTTTTCAATGTAATGATTTCTCTCAATTTTCAAATAAGTTAAAAGATACTAAAACTCATCTTATTTTTGAATCTATTTTTTGGGAGAAAGTTTTTTTATCTTGGATAAATACTATATTAAAAAAAGAGGATTATGAATTATCAAATTATATTTTTGAAAAAAAATCATTTTCATTAGGCTTACAGATAATATCTAATCAAGAAATTGCTTCTTTGAATAAGAAATGGATGCAAAAAAATGGTCCAACTGATGTTCTATCTTTTCCGATTATTTCTGATGAATCTCTAAATAATTTAGATCATATAGAGTTGGGAGATATTTTTATATCATTAGAGATGGCACTTGAGCAATCTTATGAATATAAACATTCAATCTATAGAGAGATGATCTGGTTGGCTAGTCATGGATTTTTACATCTTTTGGGATGGGAACATAATAATGAGCATGATTTAGAAAATATGTTAAATTTCCAAGAATATTTAATTACTCGATTAGATTAAAAATAAATGGAAAAAAAAATAAACTATTTAGAAAATAGAAAAGAATCATACAAAACTTCTAGTAATGTATTTATAAGTTTTAAGTATGCTTTCAGTGGTATTAGTTATGTATTAAAAACTTCAAGAAATTTTAAAATTCAATTAATTTTTGCAGTTACAAGTTTAATAATTGGTTTTTTACTAAAAATTAGTCTAAGTAGTTATGTTATTTTGATTGCAACAATAATGTCTGTTTTAATATTAGAAATATTGAACACATCAATTGAATCAATCGTTGATTTGGTAGTGAAAAAAGAATTTAGTATTTTGGCTAAAATTTCAAAAGATACTTCTGCAGGAGCAGTATTATTAGCTTCCATTAATTCTGTTATTATTGCTGTATATATCTTTGTTCCTAAAATAAAGTTGTTATTTTAAATCCATATAAATATGTTTCTTGTTATTGATAATTACGATAGTTTTACTTATAACCTTGTTCAATATTTAGGAGAACTTTCAGTTGAGCATGAAATAACTAAAGAATTAATAGTTAAAAGAAATGATGAAATTACTTTAGAAGAAATTATCAAACTAAATCCTGGTGGAATTCTCTTATCTCCAGGTCCAGGTAATCCAGATCAATCTGGAATTTGTCTGCCAATTCTAAAAAAATTATCTAAAAATATTCCGACCTTGGGAGTTTGTTTAGGTCATCAAGCTTTGGCCCAAGCTTTTGGAGGTAAGGTTATAGTTGGGAAAGAACTTATGCATGGTAAGACATCTAAAATATTTCATAATCAAAAAGGATTGTTTAAAGATATCGAGAATCCATTTGTGGCTACTAGATACCATAGTCTTATAGTTGATTCAAGTTCTTTACCATCTTGTTTCGACATAACTGCGACTTTAGAAGACTCAACAATTATGGCTATCTCTCATAAAGAATATAAACATTTACATGGGGTACAGTTCCATCCTGAAAGTGTGTTGACGCAATTTGGTCATAAATTAATTAGTAATTTTCTAAAAATTGCTGAACAAAAGTAAAATAAAAAAAAATAATATTATGATTTCTCAAATTAAAAACTTTTTATTTTTGATATTAGTTAGCTCTTTTTTGCCTACCTCATTATTGGCAAAGAACTTAGGAATAAAAAGTTTGGGACATAGTAGTTTTTTAATTACTAGTGCAGATAAATCTATTCTTATAAATCCCTTTAAAGCAATAGGTTGTGCAAGTAATTTAAAGGAGCCAAAAGAAGTCAACGTAGATTTTATTTTGGCTAGTTCTAGGCTTCCAGATGAAGGATATAACCCTAATGATCAATTAATGTTCGTTGAGCCAGGAATCTATCAATTTGAGGATATTTTATTAAATGGAATTTCTGTACCACATGACAGAGTAGATGGAAGAAGATTTGGGATGGCAACTGTTTGGAGTTGGGAGCAGAATGATCTTAAAATTGTTCATATGGGAGGAGCTGCTGGTGATATTGATATAAACAGTCAGATTATTTTGTCTGGTCCAGATATATTGTTTATTTCAATTGGAGGAGGAATAAAATCTTACAATGGTAAAGAAGCCTCAAAAATAGTTAAGCTTCTAAAACCTAATGTAGTTATTCCTGTTCACTTTGAACGCGGCAAAAAAATTAATAAAGAATGTGATTTCTCAAATGCTGATTTATTTATCGAAAATATGAAAGATTTTAAAGTAAAATATGTTGGAAAAGATTTTCAAATAAAACCTAAAAGAATCGATCAAAATACAATTTATATTTTCAGTAATTAATTTTTTAAATCTAATATCTTGTAATTGTCCCAGAAAAAAATCATTTGTTCTTTAGTTCCAATACTAACCCTTATAGAATTACCGATATCTTTTTTGTTTTCCATACTTCTAATAAGAATACCTTTTTCTCTCATCTGTTGTATTAAGATTTTAGGATCTTTTTTGGGCCAAATTAAGAAATAATTACCTCCACTAAAGTGAGTTCTGATTTTTGTTGATTTAAATTTATTTAAAATCCATTCCCTCGCCTTTTTTACTTCTAAAACATAATTATCAATATATGATTTGTCTTTAAGTGCTGCTAATGCAGCTGTTATAGCAAAGCTGTTTACATCATATGGTCCTGTAACTTTATTAATGTACTGAATTAAACTTTTATTGCCAAAAGTAAAACCTATTCTTAAACCAGCTAGACCTGCAGTTTTTGAAAGAGATTGGATTATTAGTATATTTTTACTCTTTTCAAAATCTATCGATTCAAGAAGACTATCTCCATTAAATTTTTCATATAGTTCATCAACAACTATTAATGAATCTTTATTGATATTGGCTAAATTAATTATTTCATGAGAGCTTAGAACAGTTCCTGTTGGATTATTTGGATTGCAAATAAATATTAACTTTGGATTATGCTTTATTATTTTTTCCCTAAATTCTTCGATGGGGAATAGAAAATTTTCTCCAATGTAAGAACAACTTATTTTTTTCATTCCTCGGATTTCTGCACAAGGAGAATAGTAACCAAAAGTTGGATTTGTGGTTAGAAATATTTGATCTTTTTCTCCAAAGCAATTGAAAATTGCATTTATTGCTGCATCTGCCCCATTGAAAATTCCGATTTCATCATTACCAAATTTTCTTGAATCAAGATATTTATCACATAAAAATTTTTTTAAAAAGTTATATTCTGGATAAATTGAAATCTCATCTAATTTTATCGCTTGTAATGCCTCTAGAACCTTAGGACTTGGCCCTAAAGTATTTTCATTAAAGTCTAAGCGGAGTAAATTTCTTCTATTTTCTAAAGGTGCAGAGTAAGACTGCATATTTATTATTTCTTCTCTTGGTTTGGGGAAAAGATTATTTAATGGATCAAAATCATTCATTACATTCTTTCTAAAGTTTCAATTCCTAAAAGCTCTAAGCTTAATTTTAGTGTTTTTGCAGTTAGGTCACATAAATTAAGCCTAGAAATTTTTATATTTTTTTCTTCTTTGAGGATTGGAACTTGATCATAGA
>CACBBI010000018.1 GCA_902537445.1 uncultured Prochlorococcus sp. | reverse complement strand
TCCATGTGATGACTTGGCTAAAGCCAATCAAATTATGAAAGAAAATAATTGTAGTGAGATTTTGTGGGTTAAATAAAACCTTTTAAAAATTTATTTAACTTTTAAATTCATATATTGTTCGGACAATACTCCTAATTAAACTTGATTAACTAGTTTTTACGAAATAAGATTTAATATGTTTGATTTTTTTTAAATGGAAAAAGGCGAAATTCGTATTAATACCGAAAATATTTTCCCAATTATCAAGAAGGCAGTATATTCTGACCACGAAATCTTTTTAAGAGAACTTGTTAGTAATGGTGTTGACGCAATTAGTAAAAGAAGAATGGCCTCTATGGCAGGTGATTGCGAGAATACTGAGGAGGCTCAAGTAAAAATAACAATTAACCGTGAAAAAAATACGTTAACAATCTCCGATAATGGAATTGGAATGAATGATGAAGAAATTAAGAAGTACATAAATCAAGTTGCATTTTCTAGTGCTGAAGAATTCCTAACAAAATACAAAAAAGATAATGATGAATTTATAGGCCATTTTGGACTAGGTTTTTATTCAAGTTTCATGGTGGCAGATAGAGTTGATATATTAACTAAGTCGGCAATTGGAGAATCAAAAGCTTTCAAATGGTCTTGTGATGGATCTCCAAATTTTACGTTAGAGGAATCGGTAAGAGAGACAATTGGTACAGATGTTATTCTTCACCTACTTGAAGAAGAAAAAGAATTTATCGAGCCTGAAAGGATTAAATCACTAATAAAAAAATATTGTGATTTTATGCCAATAGATGTCTTATTAGAAGGAGAGACAATTAATAAGAAAAATCCTCCTTGGAGAAAACAACCTAGTGAATTAAAAGATGAAGATTATATTGAGTTATATAAGTATCTTTATCCTTTCCAGGGAGATCCACTGTTATGGATTCATTTAAATACAGATTATCCATATGACATTCAAGGGATATTGTATTTCCCAAAGTTGTCAGGTAGAGCTGATTGGGAAAAGGGAGAAATAAAACTATTTTGTAATCAAGTATTCGTAAGCGATTCAATTAAAGAGATAGTACCAAAATACCTTTTACCTCTAAGAGGAGTTATTGACTCCACAGATATACCGCTAAATGTTAGTAGAAGTGCATTACAAACTGATAGAAAAGTTAGGTCTATATCTTCATTTATCTCAAAAAAAATCGCTAATAAACTGAAGGATTTGATAAAAAATTCTCCAAAATTCTATGCAGAAATATGGGATTCAATCTCTGCTTTTATTAAAATTGGTGCTATCGAAGATGAAAAATTTGCTGAATTAGTCAATAACAGTATAATTTTCGAAACAATAATAAATTCAGAGAAAGACGTAACTAAAGATATTGAAAACAAATCTCTCATCAAGTCCAATGATAAATATTTCACAACTCTCGCAAATTACAAAGAGAGAAATAAATTAACAGATTCTAAAAAAATAATTTACTGTTCAGATTTGATTGCACAATCTAGTGCATTAAATATTTGTTTATCTGATAATAAAGAAGTTATTAAATCAGATCCCTTAATTGACGCACAATTTCTTCCATGGTTGGAAAGTAAAAATGAAGATTATCAATTCCAAAGAGTTGATTCAGAGATAAATGAACTAGAAGATAAAGAATCTAAAGAAATTGTGGATAAGGATGGCAAATCAAATACAGATAATCTTAGAGATACGATTGTTAAGGCCCTTAACAATGAGAAAGTAACAGTTAAAGTGCAGTCACTTTCTAGTAAAGATGCTCCACCAGCGATGATCTTGCTTCCAGAACAAATGAGAAGAATTAATGATATGGGAGCTTACATGGAACAAAAGATGCCAGGCTTACCTGAATATCATGTTCTCTTAATTAACAAACAACATCCTCTTATTGTTGGTCTTAATAAAATTACAGGCAACAAATTAATTATTGATAAAAAAGATGCCATTGAAAATCCATTGGCATCTAAAATTGCTAATCATGTTTACGATATGGCTAAGCTTTCTGTTGGCGGATTAGATCAAGAACAGATAATTAATTTACAAAATAATAATGCCGAATTAATTTCTGAATTACTTAATTCTACAAATTAAGTCATGTGTTAAAATTTTTAAAGATATAACTCAATAAATATGTCAAGAGTTTGCGAACTTACTGGTGCAAAAGCTAATAACGGGATGGCAGTGAGTCACTCACATATTCGTACAAAAAAATTGCAGCAAGTTAATCTCCAAAAAAGGAGACTATGGTGGGAAGAGGGAAAAAAATGGGTAAATTTAAAAATAAGTACCAAAGCGCTAAAATCTATACAAAAAGTAGGTTTAGATAAATTTGCCAAATCAAATGGGGTTGATTTAAAAAAATTCTAAATTTGATGAGAAATTTAGTTGCAAGTATATTAATACCATTTATTCTCATATTTAATTGTAATTCAGCCTTCTCTTTTGATTTTGCTCCTGAAGTTGGAGATATGGCTCCCAACTTTCAGTTAGAAGGTTTAAATAAAAACATAAAAACAAAAACAACATGGGAATTAAGTGATTTTCGAGGTAAATGGCTTGTTATGTATTTTTACCCTAAAGATTTTACAGCAGGTTGCACCCTTGAAGCTAAAGGTTTTTCAGAATTAAAAAAAGATTTTTCAAAACATAATGCCGAAATTGTTGGCATTAGTGCCGATAATCAAGATTCTCATGAAAGTTTCTGCAGCGAGAAGTCCATAAACTACACTTTATTATCTGATCCTGACGGAATTATTAGTGATAAATATGGTTCCTGGATTCCTCCATTTTCAGATAGAAATACTTTTTTGATTTCTCCAGATGGGGAAATTTCTTATAGATGGATTAGTGTTTTACCTATAAATCATGCTAAAGAAGTTCTCAACGTTTTAAAGAAAAAAATATAAAATTTTGCACGAATTATCATTTGGAACTTGGTTAATACATATCTCATCAGTAATAGAGTGGATTGTTGCAATATTTGTCATAAATAAAATTTCTACATATAAAAAATATAATTTATTTTTTTGGTTAAGCCTCGCTATGGTCCCAAACCTAATAGGTGCTATGTGTGCGATCACTTGGCATATCTATGACAACCAGGAAAATCTTTACGGGCTAGTATCACTTCAAGGAATATTTACATTTATAGGAAATTCAACATTAGCCTTAGCAGCAATAAAGATATTTAGAGGAAAAGAGACTTATGAATGATTTATTTCTAAAATTTATAGAAAAATTAGGTTCAATCGATAACACATTTTTGTTCGCAGTTTCAATAATTCCTTATGCAATATTTTTGTTGTACTTATATAAAATAAAATCTGTTAATAATTTTGTAAAAACAGGATTTTCCTTAACTGTTGTATTCGTATTGATAACTATATTGGTATCTATCTTCACACTAAATTACTATAATAAGACCCTTGTTGAGGTTGACTTTCTGCATGGTTTAGCAGAATCCTTCCTAACTTTAAGTGATTTTGTTATTTTGTTTGGATTTATAAGGTTGTTAAATAGCTTAGAAGTAAACAACTCTTAAGACCTTTTACAAATTTGTGTTTTTTAGGTAAAAGTATTAGAGAATATATGAAAATAACAATTTTTTATGATTACTACATTATTTGCAGCTGCAGATCCAGCAACTTTTTCTTGGTCTCCAAAGTGTGCCGTCGTAATGATTGCATGTAATGTTTTTGCTTATGCAATTGCCAGAGCAACTATAAGAAAACCAAATGAAGGTTTTGAAATACCTAATTCAAAATTCTATGGTGGTTTAAGTCACGCATCAGTTGTAGGTGCTAATTGCCTAGGTCATATTTTCGGAATTGGTGCAATCTTAGGATTAGCTTCACGTGGTGTTTTATAAAAATTTACTTATTAAATTTTTAATTATTTAACTTAAATTTCTTAACAATTTTATCTGCCATCTGATCAGGCTTAAGTCCTAATTTTTCTTTACTCTGGTCAGGTGAAGCATGATCAACTAAAACATCGGGTATACCAATTCTGTATACAGGAATGTTTACTTCATTATCGTTAAGTAATTCAACTATTGCAGAACCAAATCCACCAATTAAGGTTCCTTCTTCCATAGTTACAACTTTTTGAATTCTACTTACTAAAGGCATAATAAGATTTTTATCTAGAGGTTTCACAAATCTTGCATTAACAATACATGCATTAATGTTCATATTCTTTAGGATCTTTGCAGTTTCAATAGCTGATGCGACCATTGAACCATAAGCAATAATTAAAATATCTTCTCCTTCTTCAAGTATTTCAGCTTCTCCTATATTCAGAGGTTCCCAACCCTCATCCATTACAGCTACCCCTAATCCCGAACCTCTCGGAATCCTTAGGGCTGTAGGTCCCTTATGGTTAATTGATGTTATTAACATTCTCTGTAATTCAGACTCATCTTTTGGAGCCATCAATACAAAATTAGGTATAGATCTCATATAACTGATATCGTACTGACCTTGATGAGTAGGACCGTCAGCCCCAACTATACCTGCTCTATCAAGTACAAACGATACAGGTAAATTTTGTATCCCCACATCATGAATTAATTGATCAAAAGCACGTTGAAGAAAAGTACTATAAATAGCTACAACAGGTTTAAGACCATCGCAAGACATTCCTGCCGCAAGAGTTACTGCATGTTGTTCTGCTATCCCGACATCGATATATTGATCAGGGATATTTTTTTGCAATATATCTAAACCAGTACCTGTTGCCATTGCTGCTGTTATACCAACAACTTTGCTATCTTGTTCACATATCTTCAATAAGGTTTGACCAAATATTTTACTATAACTAACTGGCTTAGGTTTCTTTGATGGAATAGATTTCCCAGTTGTAAGATCAAATGCAGACTGTGCATGATATCCAACCTGATCGGCTTCTGCATATGGGTAACCCTTCCCTTTTGTTGTAACAACATGAACAAGTACAGGTCTTTTAAGTTTATGGGAAGCGTTAAAAGTCTTAACTAAGTTACCAATATCATGACCATCAATTGGACCCATATATGTAAATCCAAGTTCTTCAAAAACAGCTCCTACCTTGGGCACAGATAGTCGTCTAACACTTCCTTTAATATTTTTTAGTTCTTCTGGAATATCCTTACCAATTAAGGGAATATTTTTAACACTTTCTTGAACACTATCGGACAAAAATTGCAATGGTGGACTTACTCTTACCTTATTTAAGTAGGTTGAAAGGGCCCCTACAGGAGGTGAAATAGACATATCATTATCGTTCAATACTACAACTAAAGGGGTATTTGGTAAGTGTCCTGCATGATTTATAGCTTCTAATGCCATTCCTCCAGTTAGTGCTCCATCTCCAATAACAGCGACACATTTATAATTTTCACCTTTTCTATCTCTTGCTATTGCCATTCCTAAAGCAGCAGAAATAGAAGTACTTGCATGTCCAGCTCCAAAATGATCAAATTTACTTTCACATCTTTTTAAATATCCAGCGACTCCATTTTGTTGTCTTAGAGAATCAAATTGACTAAAACGTCCTGTAATTAATTTATGAGGGTAACCTTGATGACCTACATCCCAAACAACTTTGTCAAAATCAAGATCAAGAGTTTGATATAAAGCCAATGTTAACTCAACTACACCTAATCCAGGACCAAGATGTCCTCCACTCGTAGATACTACTTGAAGATGCCGTTCTCTAATTTGACAAGCAATTTCCTCTAATTGTGAAACTGTTAAGCCATGAAGTTGATTTGGATGACTTAACTCACTTAAAAGCATTTAACAAAAATTGGTATCTATATAATCTAAAACGCCGAGGTGCAAAATGAGTATTTTTTTTGAAATAGATCATGTAATGTTTTATTAGATTAATAATTAATGCTAAAAATATATATATGAATGATTATTTTGAAAAAATACTTCAAGCTGAAGTCTATGAAGTTGCAAAAAAAACACCACTGGAGAAAGCTCATAATTTAAGTAATACACTTAATAATGAAGTTTTTCTAAAAAGAGAAGATCTTCAAGATGTATTTTCATTCAAAATAAGAGGTGCATATAACAAAATGAGTAAGCTCACTAATTCACAGCTTGCTCAGGGAGTAATTACTTCAAGTGCTGGAAATCATGCTCAAGGGGTTGCACTTAGTGCCCTTAAGTTAAATTGCCAGGCAACCATATTAATGCCTATTACCACACCTCTAGTAAAAGTTAATGCAGTAAAAAAATTAAAAGCAAAAGTTATATTATATGGCGATAACTATGATGAAACTTACAAAGAGGCAATAAGGATTAGTCAAGAAAGAAATTTATGCTTTATTCATCCCTTTGATGATCCAGATGTAATAGCAGGACAAGGAACTATAGCTATTGAACTTGAACAGCAGCTTAAGGAAAAACCTTATGCAATTTATATTGCTGTTGGTGGTGGTGGATTGATATCAGGTATATCATTATACGTTAAAAAAATATGGCCTGAAGTACAAATAATTGGTGTAGAACCAGAAGATGCTGACGCAATGACGAAATCTCTGGAAGAAAAGAAAATTGTGGAATTATCCTCTGTCGGTCAATTTGCAGATGGAGTGGCGGTTAAAAAAATTGGTAAAAATACTTTTGATATTTGTAGAAAAAATATTGATAAGATGATTAGGGTTAATACTGATGAAATATGTGCTGCTATAAAAGATGTTTTTGAGGATACTAGATCAATACTAGAGCCCGCAGGAGCATTATCAATTGCAGGAATGAAAAAAGATATTTTAAATTCTAATCATTCAAATAGAAAAATGGTTGCGATTGCATGTGGTGCGAATATGAATTTTGAGAGGCTTAGATTTGTAGCAGAAAGAGCAGAACTTGGGGAGTGTAAGGAAGTAATGATGGCTGTTGAAATTCCTGAACGTGCTGGTAGTTTAATTGATTTTTGTAAGTTACTTGATAATAGAAATTTAACTGAATTTAGCTATAGGATGTCGAATTCTAAGAATGCCCAGATCTTTGTAGGAGTACAAGTTTATGGTTTAAATGATAAAAAAACTCTTTTAAATGTATTTAGAAATTCGGAGTACTCATTTATTGATATAAGTGATGATGAATTATCTAAAAATCATCTCAGACATATGGTAGGTGGTAGATTACCAAAGAATTTTAAAGAAATGGATAATAGAAACTTTGTTGAGATTTTATACAGATTTGAGTTTCCTGAAAGACCTGGCGCATTAATAAACTTCCTAAATAATATGAAATCTAATTGGTCTATAAGCGTATTTCACTACAGAAATTATGGTGCTGATGTAGGGAAAATTGTTATTGGAGTTTTAATAGATAAAAATGAAATCTTAGAGTGGAATAAATTTGTAAGAATTCTAGGCTATAAATTCTGGGATGAAACTCAAAACGATACATATAAATTATTCCTTGGTGCATCACATTAATTTTAAGGTATCTTAGGAAAGATTTCGGTAATAAAAATCAACCAATCTGATCTGAATACCACACCAATATCTGATATAGATCTAGTTACTAAAGTTGAAGCTGTTCTATATCTGAAAGGCAGACCCGTAACTAAAAAGGATCTTTCAGAAATTACTAATTCTGACATCAACTCAATAAATGATGCAATTAAAGATCTAAAAAATAAATACTCTAATCCCGCCTCAGCCATTGAATTAAATGGTGTTAATAACAGTTTTTCTCTCGAACTAAAATCAAGTCTTAATGAATTCGTCGATGATTTACTTCCCTCTGATTTAAAAACATCAGAATTAAGAACATTGGCAACTATTGCAATCAAAAAAAAGATTCTGCAATCGGATCTTATACTTCTTCGAGGTTCAGGAGCTTATGATCATATTAAAGAATTATTAGAAAAAAAATTTATTATCAAACGGAAGCAAAAAGATGGTAGATCATATTGGTTATCATTATCAGAAAGGTTTTTTCAAACTTTTGCTGTAAGTAATGAATATCTCTCAAATATAGGAAGCAGCAATAATAAGTAAATGTTAGTATATATTTAATAACGAAAAGATAATGTTATCTGAGATTTTTGCAGTTCTGGGGCAAACCTTATCAATTTATTCTTTCATATTGATAATAAGAATTTTACTTACATGGTTTCCAGGTATTGATTGGAGTAACGGTGTTTTATCTGCATTAACTTCTATCACAGATCCATATTTAAACATTTTTAGGGGTATTATCCCTCCAATAGGTGGATTTGATATTTCATCTTTATTAGCTTTTTTACTTTTAAATGTTATTCAAAACTTAATTACAAATCTCCAGTATGCCAGCTTAGGTTATAGCTGAATTTATCTATCATCTCCAGAACCTCTTATATTCCCTTTAGCGGCTCTTAATTTTAATTTTTCAAGGTTTTGTAATGCAACATCCTCTAAATTAAAATTTAATTCTGTACAAAGATTTGATAAGTACCACAATACATCACCTAACTCTTTTTTAATACCTAATTTTGATTCGTTATCAAATATTCCATTTTTATCTCTTATAACCTTTTTCACTTTTTCTGCTACCTCACCAGCCTCTCCTACTAAACCAAGAGTTGGATAAATATTATTTGAGCCTAAATCTGGATATTGTGCTGTTTCTCTAGCTTTTTTCTGATAAGTTTTAAAATCCATGACTTAAATAACTAACTTTGGGTATGGTAAATTTATTTATATCTAGCAATATTATCTATATATGTCGAATATTGATTTAAAAAGAAGAACAAAAATAGTAGCAACTATTGGGCCTGCAACTCAATCTGAGGAGATAATTACAGATTTAATTAAAGCTGGAGTAACAACATTCAGATTAAATTTCTCACATGGAGATCATAAAGATCATGCTGAGAGAATAAAAACCATAAGGGAAGTATCAAAAAAGTTAGATATAGATATTGGAATATTGCAAGATCTTCAAGGACCTAAAATACGATTAGGGCGCTTTAAAGATGGGCCAGTAAAAGTTAAAAAAGGCGATAAATTCACACTGACATCAAATGAAGTCGAATGTACAAATACTATTGCAAATGTAACCTACGACAAACTTTCTAAAGAAGTTAGCGAAGGGAAAAGAATACTTTTAGATGATGGAAAAATAGAAATGATTGTAGAAAAAGTTGATATAAAAGCTAATAATTTGGAGTGTATAGTAACTGTAGGAGGGGTTCTTTCAAACAATAAAGGTGTAAATTTTCCAGATGTTCAATTATCAGTAAAAGCATTAACAGAAAAGGATAAAGAGGATTTAAAATTCGGTTTATCTGAAGGAGTTGATTGGATAGCACTAAGTTTTGTAAGAAATCCATCCGATATAAATGAGATAAAAGATTTAATAAACAAAAATGGGCATTCAACTCCTGTAGTCGCGAAAATAGAAAAATTTGAAGCAATTGATCAGATTGATACAGTATTACCCTTATGTGATGGGGTTATGGTTGCAAGAGGTGATTTGGGAGTAGAGATGCCTGCTGAAGAAGTTCCTCTTTTACAAAAAGAATTAATAAGAAAAGCTAATTCATTAGGTATCCCAATAATTACAGCGACCCAAATGCTTGATTCTATGGCTTCTAACCCAAGACCAACTAGGGCCGAAGTTAGTGATGTTGCAAATGCAATTCTGGATGGTACAGATGCTGTAATGCTTTCAAACGAAACTGCAGTTGGCGATTACCCAGTAGAGGCAGTTGAAACTATGGCAACCATAGCAAGAAGAATTGAGAGGGATTATCCACTTAAGGCTATTGAAAGCCACTTACCCAGTACGATACCAAATGCTATTAGTGCAGCTGTAAGTAATATAGCTAGACAACTTGAGGCAGGAGCTATAATCCCTTTAACAAAATCAGGTTCTACCGCTCGAAATGTAAGTAAATTCAGACCACCAACACCTATCTTGGCAACTACTACAGAGAGAAGTGTAGCAAGAAGATTGCAACTTGTTTGGGGAGTTACTCCAATAGTAGTTAAAAATGATGAAAGAACAGCAAAAACTTTTAGTTTAGCTATGCAAATTGCTCAGGAGATGAAGATCCTAAGTCAAGGAGATTTAGTAGTACAAACTGCGGGTACATTAACTGGAATTAGCGGCTCTACAGATTTGATAAAAGTCGGATTAGTAAGAAAGATTGTATCAAGAGGAATTTCAATAGGGGAAATCGGTGTTACAGGTAAAGCAAGAATTATTAGAAATAATCTTGATATATCATTAATTTGCCCAGGAGAAATATTATTTGTTCCGAAGGAATTAATGAAAAATATTCCACTGAGTAAAAATATTGCCGGTATTGTTACGAACCAAGATGTAAATGATGTTTATGCTTTGTTTAACAAAAATAATAAAAAGATTTCTACAATTTGTAATTTAGAAAATATGAATAATCATCAAATCAGTAATGGCGACCTTATTACACTCCAGCTTAATGAAGGTGTTATATACATGGGACAAATTGAAGATGATGATGCAATAGATAAATATAAATATGTCTAGGAATATCTCAATAAAAGAAGCCTTAGGCATGGCAACAAAAACTTTAGTTTCGAACAAATTGAGAAGTTCGTTAACAATGCTTGGAATCATTATAGGAAATGCTTCAGTTATTACACTTGTTGGACTTGGTAGAGGTGCCCAAACATTAGCAAAAAACCAATTAAGTAATTTAGGTGCCAATGTTTTATTCATTGTTCCCGGAAATAATGACACAAGAAGAAGAGGTATTTCATTTCCTAAAAACCTAGTTTTAGAAGATGCAGTAGCTATAAGCAATCAAGTACCAACAGTTAAAAAAGTTGCTCCACAAATCTCTGCTAACGAAATAGTGCAATCAAATTCTAAAAGTTTAAATATATCAATTGCTGGAGTTACTCCTGAATTTCTTGAAGTAAGAAGCTTTGAAGTAGATAAGGGAAGATTTTTATCAAAAAGTGATGTCAATAGTGCAAGAAGTTATGTTGTAATAGGTCCTGATCTTAAAGACGAATTTTTCAATGATAAAACTTCATCACTTGGGAAAAAAATCAGAATTAAAGACCATACATATGAAATTATCGGAATATTAAAACCAAAAGGTGCTGTATTTGGAAGTAATCAAGACAAAAATGCTTATATTCCATTAACCACCATGGTCAATAGGATTACAGGGAAGGACCCGACCTATGGAGTAAGTTTAAGCTTCATTAGTGTAGAAGCGATAAATAAAAATAAAACTAGTGCCGCCAAATTTCAGATTACTAACTTATTAAGGCAAAGACATAAAATAATAAGAGATGACGACTTTGCGGTTAGATCACAAGAAGATGCATTGAATATAGTAACCAACATAACAAGTGGACTAACATTTTTATTGGCTGGTATTGGGGCAGTATCTTTAGTGGTTGGAGGCATAGGGATTATGAATATTATGCTCGTTTCTGTAAGCGAAAGGACTGAGGAGATTGGACTTAGAAAAGCAATAGGAGCTAAACAGTCAGATATTTTAATTCAATTCTTGATTGAGGCATTGATTTTATCTACAATTGGAGGATTAATTGGAACAACAACGGGATTATCAGGTGTTTTTCTTTTATCTCTGATAACACCACTTCCTGCATCCGTAGGAATTACAACTACTTTTTCCACCATGATCATATCAGGATCAATAGGTTTAATCTTTGGCGTTTTACCTGCAAAAAGAGCCTCTAAATTAGATCCAATTGTTGCATTGAGAAGTTTATAAATAGAATTTATAATAATGCTCAATTTTTATAAATTAATTGAGATACTGGTGAGTCTTCAATCACTAGTAATAGCATCAATGTTAACTGTTTATATTCCACTACCTTTTATCTATAAATCTAGTAATAACGTTGAGTTACCTATCACATGGCAAATTCCAACCATAATTTTATTAACACTTATATTTAACAAAAAAGTTGTTTTCAGAGCATTTTCTTTATATATAATTTTAGGGTTATTTATATTTCCTGTCTTTCATCAAGGAGGTTCAATAGGTTATTTGCTCACTCCAAATTTTGGTTATTTATTAGGTTTATATCCATTAATAAAAATAATTGATAATTTAAATAATAGAAATAAAATAAACGTTGGAACCTTTTTAAAAAGCGGATTTATAGCAATAGGTGCTATGCATTTAACTGGAATATCTTACAACTTCATACAAATTATTTTCTACAGTCAATTTAATTTATTTTTATATAATTTAGGGAAATACTCATTAGGTAAGATAGGATATCATTTTTTAATGCTTTTGCCACTTTTATTACTTATTAAACCTATACAACGTTTAAAACGTAGCAAATAATGATTAATAAAATAAAAACAAAGTTATATTTTGTATCTCTAAGTATTTTTATTGTTCTAATAGATCAATTAACGAAATATTTAATGTTTATTAATAAAAAATTTTTTATTAATAAAGATTTTCTTTTATTCAAATTAGACTTTGTAAAAAATTACGGAGCAGCATTTAACATATTCAGTGGCAGTAGAATATTTTTATCTTTAATAAGTATTTTTTTTTCAATATTACTTATTTATTTGATATTTAGGAAGAATACTTTAAACTCATTAGAGCTATATTCTTATAGCTTAATTCTTGGGGGAACTATTGGTAATGGTATAGATAGGGTATATAAAGGATTTGTAGTTGATTTTATAAATTTAAATATTATAAATTTTCCAGTATTTAATATTGCTGATATATCTATTAATATTGGTTTCATTTTTTTACTATATAACATTTTTAAAAATAATCGATAAAATGAATTACTTGAAATTAAAGTATATAAAGTATTTAGTATTGATATTATTTCTATATATTTTATTTTCCATATTTTTAAGAATAATAAATATTTATAACCTTTTATTTTTAATAATAATTATTTATATTTTTTATAATATTGATAAAAAATTATTTAAAAAAATAGTTTATAAAGTTTTATATAAAAATAAAAAAAATACACTTTCATTCAAAAATACATATGGTGCTGCCAAGATAAGTTTGGAAGGACTCGAGAATATTAATAAAAAAATTAACGATAAAGTAAAAGCTGAATTGTTAAATTACCAAAAAAATAAACTAGAGTCCCAATTAAAAACAGGAGATTATAAAGTTACTCTTTTTGGAGCAGGTTCCTCAGGAAAAACATCTATAGCAAGATCTTTATTGAAAAATATTGTCGGACACACTTCAGCAAAAATAGGAACAACAAAGCAAATTAATAGCTATAAAATTCGTATCCCAATCTTAAAAAGAAACATTAATATAGTTGATACTCCGGGTTTATTCGAACCATCTAAATTAGGAGAAGAAAGAGAAAAAGCAACAATTATACAAGCATCAAATTCTGACTTAGTTCTTTTTGTGTTAGATCAGGACATAAATAAATACGAAAATTATTTAATTAATGAATTATTAGAATTAAGGAAAAAAATAATAATAGTTCTAAATAAATGTGATTTGAGGTCTAGAGATGAAAATAAACTCATCAAAGAAAATATAATTTCTATAACTTCAGCTAGAAAAAATAAAATTTCAGTTGTTCAAACAATTGCAGTTCCTCAACAATCTCCCTATATAAAATCAGATGCATTAAATTTAGTTCCAGAGGTAGGAAGTTTATTTAGAGAAATAATTGAAACGCTCGATAATAATGGTGAAGAGTTATTGGCGGATAATATTCTTTTTCGCTCAAATAAGTTAGGTATTAAAAGTAAAAATTTCGTACAAGAACAAAGATATTTAATGGCAAATAAAGTGATTAATAAATATATGTGGATAACAGGAGGAGTAATACTAGTTAATCCACTACCAGCTGTTGATTTTCTTACTACTACCTCCGTAAACCTTCAAATGATAATGGAATTATCAAAAATATATGAAATAAAACTTACAAAAAAAGATGCAAAAGATTTAGCGACTTCATTGCTAAGTGCATTGGCTAAGCAAGGAATACTAAAAGGGAGTCTTGCCATTCTTTCTCCTGCTTTAGCTGCAAGCTTGACTAAAATGATATTATCTAAATCTATACAATCTGTTATTGCAGGCTGGTTGATAAGAATAGTAGGGCTAAGTTTGATTGAATATTTTAAAAATGGACAAGATTGGGGAGATGGAGGAATTCAAGAAGTAGTAGATAAGATCTATAGAATAAGTAAGAGAGAGGACATTTTAAATAATTTCGTAAAAGAAGCTATTTCAAAAATTGAAATGAAAAAATATTTTAAATCAAATAAAAGTTTGCCTCCATTTACTAATTAAAGTTGGATAATTGATCATTTAGATAAGTTCTGAAATCAAAGATAGTTATTAAGAGTAAATAAGCAATACAAATAGCTATAGAGATAAAACCTGTTACTATTGCAATAATTTTTGATTTACCCATATTCAATAGTTAAGCATCTAAAAGTCTCAAAAGTTCTTCAATATGAGATTCTGTTGTATTGTAATTTCCCATGACAACCCGTAAAAAATATTTACCTTTAAATTTAGGTCTAGAAAGCATAAATTTATTGTTAATTAGTTCATTAACTTTAGTTTGTGTCCAGGCATTAGAGTCTTTTGGCTCAAGATTATTTGGTAAGAATGAAACAATATGAAGAGGACCTGAATATACATCAAATTTATTTTTACTAATATTTTTTACAAAAAAATCTTTTCTTTTAATTGATGACTTTAATATATTTTCTATTCCATTGAGACCTAAAAAACGTAACCCAAGCCATAGTTTGATAACCTCTGCAGGTCTAGAACCTTGTATGCCTATTTCTCCTCTATTTATAATATTTTCTTTAGTTGATATATATGGTAGTCCAGTATTAAAAGTATTTTCTAAAGTACTCATATTTGAAACCAATAACAAAGATGATGTCTTTGTAATACCAATGATTTTTTGTGGATTTATCGTTATCGAATTAGCCTGATTAATATTATTTAAATCTTCTATTGGAATAGATGTTATAGCAAAAATCCCTCCAATTGAACCATCAATATGTAACCATATGTTTCTTTGTTTACAGATTTCACTTATTTCTTTAATTGGATCAATTGCTCCTCTTACAGTTGTCCCAAGGGTAGCAACAATAGCAAATATTTTTTTATTTTCTAATGAACATTTATCTAAAGACTTGCTGAGATCGTTTATATCCATTCGACCTTGATTATCAGTTTTAATCCTGACAAGATTCGTAGCATCAAGACCCATTACTCTTATACATTTAACGAAGGAAGAATGAGCATCTTCACTAACAATTAATACAGAATTAGGATTTGTACCTAATCCAGCATTATTTCTAGCTGCTATAAGTGCATTCAGATTACTTAATGTACCTCCGCTAGCAGCTATACCCCCTGAGAAATCATTAAACCCTATTTTCTTGGCAAACCATTTACATAAAGATTCTTCGAGCAAAGTTACACTTGGTGATAACTCATAAGCGAGAAGATTATTATTTAAACCAGCAGCAATTAAATCTCCCAAAATAGAGAAAATTAAAGGTGGTGGATCAAGGTGAGCTAGTGAGCCAGGATGAACGGGATTAAATGAATTATTCAAAAGAGATTCAATCTCAGAAAACAAATCATCTTCAGAGTTACCATCTTCTGCAGGCATAATGCACTTGAAACTATCATCAAAAGGTAAAGGTCCATTTTTATCAGCCTTAGAGAACCAGTCACAAAGAGTTTGACTTGCTCTATTCAGAAGAGTAATCAATTTGTCATTAGTCCCTAAATATGAGGGGAAATATATATCTTTATTATTAATTAAATCTTCAGCCATCAGATAAGATATCTATTAATAATTCTATTCTCAATATTGGTAAATGAGATATATTTTTGAAAATGGAAATAGTAATAAAGATCAACAAAAAAAAATAAATAATTCAAATTACACTTTTTGGATGAATTCGATATTAAGAAGATCAAAAGAAATTGGAAAAGTTGAGCTACCAATCTGTTCAATAATTTTAGATGAGAGAGGAAGATGTATCGGGAGAGGTGTTAACAGGAGGAATATAAATAAAGACCCATTAGGTCATGCTGAGATTATGGCACTTAGGCAGGCATCTCTAATAAAAAATGATTGGAGATTTAATGAATGTACTATTATCACAAATCTAGAACCTTGTACTATGTGTTCCTCTGCTCTTATTCAAGCGCGGATGGGTAAAGTTATTTTCGGGGCTTATGATAAGAAAAGAGGTGGATTGGGAGGCTCAATCGACCTATCAAAACATGAAAGTGCTCATCACAAAATGGAAATTGTAGGAGGTATTTTAGAAAACGAATGCAGTCAAATTTTACAGCTATGGTTTAAAAAGTTGAGGACTCAAAAATAGAATATTTTTTTAACTCAGTATCAAATAGGTTTAATAATCTATCAACATTCTCCTCACTTGAGTTAAAGCCCATTAATCCTATGCGCCATACCTTGCCAGACAATTCTCCAAGTCCATTACCTATTTCTATTCCAAAGTTTCTTAAAAGATGATTTCTAAAACCATCACCATCAACTGCTGGAGGTATTTTAACTGTGGTTAAAGTTGGCAATCTATAATCCTCTGATACATGTAATTCCATTCCAAGACTTTCTAACCCATTCCACAGTTTCTTTGCATTAGTATTGTGTCGATTCCAAACATTTTCTAAACCCTCATTCGCAATTAATCGTAAACCCTCACGAATTGCAAAATTCATATTTACGGGGGCAGTATGATGGTAAACACGATCAGAACCCCAGTATTTATTTAATAGAGATAAATCTAAATACCAGTTAGGAACTTTTGTTTTTCTTGAACTTAGTTTTTCTTCAGCTCTGTTATTCATCGTAAAAGGGCTTAATCCTGGGGGACAACTTAATCCCTTTTGACTACAACTGTATGCTAGATCAATTTTCCATTCGTCAATCAATAGTTCTAGAGCCCCAAGAGAAGTAACTGCATCAACTAAAAACAAGCAGTTATTTTTTCTACATACATCCCCAATACCATCAAGAGGTTGTAAAACACCACTTGATGTTTCAGCATGGACAATAGCAAAAATTGCTGGTTTTTTAGTTTCTATTTCATACTTGATTTCTTCATAAGAAAAGGATTCACCCCAAGGTTTTTCAATAACAGATACATCTGCTTTATATCTTGTTGCCATATCAACAAGTCTGTCTCCAAAATATCCTTTTTTAGCAATAAGAATTTTTTCTCCTTCTTTAGAGTCATATCTAACATCATCAAATAAGAAAAATTCTGGTTCTGGTCCAAAAAATGCAGTATCTGCTATACCAGTCGAGTCTAAATATTTTAATGCCTTTTGAGCTAAGGCTCTTGGACACCTATCATAAGGTTCCCCGCTTCTTGGCTCTTGAATAGAGCAAATCATACTTAGAGTTTTATGTTTATAAAAAGGATCTATCCAAGCTGTACTAGCATCGGGCACCATTGACATATCCGAGGCATTAATTGCTTTCCAACCTCTTATTGATGAGCCATCAAATGCCAAACCTTCAGTAAATGAATCCTCCTCTATCATGTCTGATGTAAGAGTTAAATGTTGCCATTTTCCATGAATATCAGTGAATTTTAAATCGATGAGTTCAATTCCTTCGTCTTTAATTTGACTTAAAACATCTTGAGGAGATTTAGACATAATTTTGTAATACCTTATATGAAATTAATAACTTGATGATTCTTGTTATGTATCAACGATAACTTTTTATAAGACTTGATGCCTTCTTTTAGTGTTTCAAGTCATAAGTTTAATAATTGTTTACCTAAATATTTAAATTGAATGAATTTCTTTAA
>CACBBI010000017.1 GCA_902537445.1 uncultured Prochlorococcus sp. | reverse complement strand
ATTAACTTCTCTCTTTAATTTCTCTACTCGCGCTTTAACTAAATCTTTAGTGTCTTCAAAGGCAACAATTGTAGTTTTATCCTTTGTGATAGTTATTTTTTTTGCTTTGCCTAAATCATTAATCAATACTTTATCAAGTGTCATCGATTTATCTTCGCTAATTAACTTAGCCCCTGTAAGAATTGCAATATCTTCAAGGGCAGCTTTTCTTCTCTCACCAAATAAAGGTGCTCTTACGGAAGCTACATTTAAAACCCCACTATTCTTATTCAAAACAAGAGTGGTTAACGCTTCTCCTTCGATATCTTCCGCAAGAATTAGAAAAGGTGAACCCGTCTTCTGAATTTCTTCAAGTATTGGAACAAGATCAACTAATGTTGAGATTTTTTGATCAGTTATTAATATTTTAGGGTTTTCAAGTTCACAAACTTGTCTTTCTTGGTCTGTTACGAAATATGGAGAACTATAACCTCTATCAAATGACATTCCTTCAGTTATATCTAATTCTGTTTCTAGTGATTGCGATTCTTCAACAGTTATTACACCGTCAGAAGTAACAGTATCCATTGCTTTCGAAATTATAGATCCAATTTCTTCATCACCTCCAGCACTAACTGTTGCAACTTTTTGGATATCAGAACCACTTAATGAAATACTTTTGGAACTTAATTTTTCTAAAACAAAAGCTAGGGCTGCCTCCATACCTTTTTTTAACTCCATAGGATTCGCACCAGAAGCAATATTTTTTAACCCCTCCTGAACCATCTTCTGAGCCAAAATGGTTGCTGTCGTTGTTCCATCCCCAGCACTCTCTTTTGTCTTGGATGCAACTTGTTCTATTAATTTCGCACCTAAATTAGAAATAGGGTTTTCAATCTCGATCTCTTTAGCAACTGTAGATCCATCTCTTACTATATCTGGTGAACCAAATTTCTTTTCTATTACAACGTTTTTTGCCTTCGGACCAATAGTAACTTTTACTGCATTAGCTACGAAATTCACGCCTTTTTCTAGAGCTTCTCTTGATTCATTAGAAAAACTTAACTGTTTAGCCATGTTTACTCGATCTTTTATCTTATTCTAATCTCCCATAGAATCATTTTTAAGTGATATTTAATTAAGTGGGGAAAGCCGAATTTCTTTTAATAGGGCATACAAATTAACTCAAATGAGAGTATCTTTAAGTTATGGAAGAAACAAATAATCTTATTTTTACTCTTACCGCAATCCTCGCGATTGCTATGACACTAATATACTTTCCTTTAAGATTTTTCTTAACATTAACTGCTAGAAGTCGAAGACTTAAACTTTTACAAAAAATTAGAAGGTTAAGAGATGAACTGGGCCAGCCTTATGAAAGTACATAATTAAATACTCATACCTCCGTCTATACTGATTGTTTGCCCTGTAATGTAACTTCCTGCGTTACTTGAAACTAAGAATGACACTAAGTTTGCAATTTGAGTACAACTTCCTAATTTACCTAAAGGAATAACTTTAAGAATTTCTTCAGTATTAAGTTTTTCAGTCATCTCTGTTTCTATGAAACCTGGAGCTATTGCATTAACGTTTATACCTCTTGAAGCAAATTCTTTAGCGCAAGTTTTGGTAAACCCAATAACTCCAGCTTTGGCGGCAGAATAATTTGCTTGCCCTGGATTACCAATTATTCCAACAACAGATGAAATATTTACGATGTTACCACTTCTTTTTTTCATCATAAATTTTGAAGCATATTTTGTACAAAGAAAAACTCCTTTTAAGTTTGTATTTAGTACGTCATCCCATTGTTCAGATTTCATTCTCATCAATAGTCCATCTCTCGTAATGCCAGCATTGTTAATGAGGATATCAATGGTGCCATTGATTTTGATTATTTCTTCAAAAGCTAAACTGACAGAATCCTCTTTTGAAACGTCAAATTTTAATTTATGAGCCTTACCTCCCAAATTCTTTATTGAATTTACAACTTCTTCAGCTTTTTCATCAGAAGAAGAGTAATTAATAAAAACTTCTGCTCCTAAGCGGCTTAGTTCACAAGCAATTTCTTTACCAATTCCTCTGCTAGCTCCAGTGATTAAAGCAACTTTGCCTGATAATGAATCTGTATTGGACATTATGAGATTTTTATAATTTTCAATCGTAGTACTATTTGTGTAAAGATATTGTTTTTATTTATAATTGTCTAGAAAATATTAAGACCTTCTATTGTGCACTTTTTAATACCAGCTGCAGGGAGCGGTAGCAGAATGAAAGCTGGGAAAAATAAATTACTTATTGATTTAGAGGGAGAGTCTTTGATTTATTGGACACTTAAATCTGTATTTTCTTCAAGCTCAACAAATTGGGTTGGAATAATTGGGCAACCGAAAGATAAAAAATTATTATTAAGTTCAGCAAAGGATTTTGCCTATAAAATTCATTGGATTAATGGTGGTGACACCAGACAACAGTCAGTTTTTAATGGTTTAAAAGCGCTGCCAAAAGATGCTGAAAAAGTTTTAATACATGATGGTGCTAGATGTCTAATTAATCCTGAATTGATAGACCGTTGTGCTAAGCAATTAGATGAAAATGAAGCTGTAATTTTGGCTACTAAGGTAACTGACACAATAAAGATTGTTGATAATGAGGGTTTTATTAAAGAAACACCAGATAGAAATTTTTTATGGGCAGCGCAAACTCCTCAGGGCTTTTTAGTAGATAGATTAAAAAAAGCTCATAAGATGGCAATTGATAAAAACTGGAAAGTCACAGATGATGCCTCACTATTCGAAATGCTTAATTGGAAAGTAAAAATTATTGAAGGAACTTATTCAAATATAAAGATTACATCCCCTATAGATTTGAAAATAGCAAAACTTTTTGTGAAGAACTCCTAGTTATAAAGGTTTATCGATACTGAGAATGCCGTTATCACCATTTAATGTTGCTTCATAACCTAACGGGATGCATGCATTCCCTGATATGTGGCCTATTGGGAGATCAAAAAGAATAGGAAAATCAAACTCTTGAAGTCTTTCAATAATGCAGTTTTTTAGTAAATCTTTCCATTCACGGTCGCAGGAATCATTAGAAAAACTTCCGAATCCAATACCCGCGATTTCAGAAATTGTTTTAGTCATCCTGAGGTAAGTCAACATGCGATCAATTTTATAAATATCTTCATTAATGTCTTCGAAAATTATTATTTTTCCTTTGCAATCTGGGAAGTGATTAGTACCAATTAAAAAAGTAGCAATAGTTAAGTTAGAAACTATTATCTCTCCTTTCGCTTTTCCACCCCTTAAAGGAATTCCTATAATGTCCTCAACATATCCCTCAAAAAGTAAATTTCTTAATCTCTCAAGACTCCATTCTGGCTCTTTGAAAAGGCTTGTAACCATGGGGCCATGGATAGAACCTATAAATCCTTGAGAATATTTAGATAGTAATAAAGAACATGTATCTGAGAATCCAAGCATTAAACCATGCTGCCAAGAAGGTTTTTTTTCCAAAAGTCTTGCTGAACCCCAGCCTCCTTTCGCAAATATGATTAGCTTACTATTTTGTGCTTTTTTCAGTTCTTCAAATCTTGTTAGATCATCACCGGCAAAATAACCAAATTTTTTTGATAGAGAATTATTTTCATTAATTTCCAAGCCCCATGTTTTTAAGATTTCTATGCCTTTTTGAAAATTTTCTTCTTCATCAATAAAGGAGCCAGGAGCTAAAATATCTATTAGATCACCTTTTTTTAATCTAAAAACCATTTTTAGAATTTATGAGGCAATAATAATTCCTAATAAAAGGACTCCTCCATAAATTGATTGATTTTTGAAGTGATTCCCAATTTTTTTTATTGATTGCTTTTCCTCAGGAAATACTTTTAGTATATCTCGCTGCATTAAGATTGCCGTTGTAAGCCAAATCGGCCAAAAAATAAAATCCATTTGATTAATAAATCCGCATAATGCGAGAAAAATAGAAGTTAATAAATAACAAATTTGAATAGTTATTCTTGTATTTTTCTGAAGGTTAACAGCGGAACTATTTATTCCAATTTTGATATCATATTTTTTATCTGCTAAAGCATAAATTGTGTCAAAGCCAAAAGTCCAAAAAATAGTGGCTAGCCAGCAAAACAATAAAACAATACTATTTAAATTGCCTTCATTTGCGGCCCAGGGAATTAAGACAGCAAATCCCCAGCATATGGATAAGATTAATTGAGGATATTTAAACCATCTTTTCGCAGAAGGATAAATTAAAATAATAGGTAAAGCTAAAAAAGCAAGTGAAATGGAAAGGATCCTGCCAGGTTGAGGTAGTGACAAAGTTAAAAGGAAACTACATAAAATTAAAAAGAAAAGAATTGAATAAGCAGTTTTAAGACCGATTTTATTTGCAGCTAGAGGTCTATTTTTTGTCCTGAAAACTCTTTGATCAATTTTTTTGTCCCAAATATCATTAACTACGCAGCCTAATCCACTTACTAGTAGTCCTCCCAGGATTATTTTTAGCAACATTAAAAATGTTGGATTAGCATCCGGGGTTAAATATAAACTCCATCCAGCAGGAATAAGTAAGATCATTCTTCCAGTCGGCTTATTCCACCTTAATAATTCAAAAAAAGTACTTAATTTAATTTGTCGATTTTTATTTTGCATATGACCTATTGTATATTTCATAACTTTAAATAATCTTACTAGGATTAAATGATTTCTATTATTTAATAATCAATCTTGGGTATATTTATTAATGGATTAAAGATATCTGCATCTTATAAAAAGAAATGATAGAGAAACAAGATTTAAGATATTTTCAAGAAAAGCAAATTTTAGTGGCTTCTATAGATATTGGCACTAATTCTACACATCTGCTAGTAGCAGAAATTAATCTAGAATTAAAATCATTTTCAATAAAATTCACTGATAAATCAACCACTCGTCTTGGAGAAAGAGATGAGGAGGGTAATCTTACTGAAGAATCAATCCAAAGAGCATTAGTTACTCTTAAGCGATTTAAGGAATATTGTAAAAGTAATGGAGTAAAACAAATAGTAACAGCAGCAACAAGTGCAGTTAGGGAAGCTCCAAACGGTCAAGATTTTATTAGAAGAATTCTTGATGAAACTGATATTCAAATAGAAATGATAAGTGGTTCTGAGGAAGCCAGATTAATTTACCTTGGTGTTCTTTCTGGGATGGCTTTTGAAGATCAGTCTTTTGTAATCATAGATATTGGAGGAGGATCTACAGAATTAATACTTGCAGATAAAAAAGATGCTATAGCTCTTACCAGTTCGAGAATTGGTGCGGTAAGACTTAAAAATGATTTTTTAAATAAAGAGTCTATAAATTCAGAAAGATCGAGTTTTCTAAAAACTTTTATTAAAGGATCTTTAGAACCATCTGTTCGAAAAATAAAGAGTAGATCTAAGGGAGATAAGCCTACATCTATGATTGCAACCAGTGGCACTGCAACCTCATTAGCAAACTTGATTTCAGATGATTTAGGAGAATCTAAACAAAAGTTGCATGGTTATAAATTTAAAAGGGAAAATTTACAAAATGTTTTGGAAAAACTACTAAAATTGACGGTCTCGGAAATCAAGAAAATACCTTCATTAAGTGAGAGAAGAGCAGAAATAATTATTCCAGGAGCATTGATATTAAACACCGCAATGGAGATGTTGAACTTTAATGAATTAATAATAAGTGAGAGGGCGCTTCGAGAGGGTTTGGTTGTAGATTGGATGCTTCGTAAAGGGATAATTAAAAACGAGTTAAATATTCAAAGTAATATTAGAAAAACAACTATAGTTCATCAGGCTAGAAAGTTTGGAGTAGATAATACAAGAGCTGAGAAAGTTATTGATATTGCCTTTCAAATCTATGATCAGACTAAAAATATCTTTCATAGCGATAATGACCCTAAAGCTAAAGAACTTCTTTGGGCAGCTTCTAATCTTTATAATTGTGGGAAATACGTGAATGTTAGTTCATATCACAAACATTCTTGGTACTTAATAAAAAATTGTGAGTTGTTGGGATATTCTGAAGCAGAAACAAATATTATTGCTTCAATTGCTAGATACCATAGAAAGACTCTACCCAAGAAAAGACATGAGTCTTGGCAAAATTTAATATCCAAAGAAGATAAAACATTAGTTCTTGAAATGTCATTAGTCCTGAGACTAGCAGCATCTCTTGATCAAAGACCTGACAAGGTGATCTCCTCGGTTCAAATAAAATTGCAGGAAAATATTCTTACATTTCAACTTTTACCTTTAAATAAGAACCATGATCTTCTTCTTGAAAAATGGAGCTTAGGATTATGCCGTAATGTTATAAAAGAAATAAAGAATTTGGATTTAAAAGTTATTTAGTTTTTTCTAATAAGTTCTTGTTTTGGAGTTTGATTCTGAGAAGAGTCTGAAAATAAATTGAAAATTAAGGAAGAGGCGATTAGTCCGAGAAAGCCTGAAATTAAAATAAATATTAGGAACCCTACTGGATTAAGATTCTTAGGTTGCCTAGAGTCGTATTTTTTTTTGGAAACTTCTTCAACTATTTCTTCAATTTTCACTTCTTTCCTCTCTGTCTTGAATTCATCCATTATAAATTCTGTATCAAGTTTGAGCTTCTGTGAAATCCTTCTAATCATTGCCTTGACAAATACTTTTTCAGGGAGCTTTTCTTCATTACCTTCTTCTATGGCTTCAAGTTGATGAGCTCCGATTTTTAAATCTGAAGCCAGATCCTCAATAGATTGATTTCTACTTAACCTAGCCTCTTTAATGAAGTTTCCAATTCTCTTTAAAGAGGAATTTTCTCCTTTATTGTCGTTTCCCAAAACAGATTTTATTTCTTTCAAAACAAGTAAATTTTTACTAATTATAGTAATTAATATTTTTCTATCAACTTTAAGATTATTTATTCCTAAAGAGATGTTTATAAGATGGATTATAAAGATTAGATCTTTTTTGAGAAATACTAATCGCTGGGCTAATTATGTAAATAGTTGTTCTAATTAGTTTTTTTTCAATAGAAAATTTTTCCATATCTTTTAATTCTATTAATGATGTCCAGCCATCATCCCAAGATACTCTGAATCCAACAATCACTTTAGTTTCTGGAGGGTAAAACTCTAATAGAGTGTCTTGAGACCTTCTAACATGCCTAGCACTTAGATAAAGACATATAGAGGAATTGTGTTTTGCAAGATCTTTCAGAGATTCTTTTTCGGGCATCCCTGTGCGCCCTCCCGCTCTAGTTAAAATTATTGTTTGCGTTATGTCAGGGATGGTTAACTCAGCTTCATGATATGCTGCAGCAACTTGAAAAGCACTTACGCCAGGTACGACTTCGATTTCAATTTTTTCGTTTTTTAAAATTTCGATTTGTTCTCTAATTGCTCCAAAAAGACAAGGGTCTCCATCATGCAACCTTATAACAGTCTTCCCTGCCTGAAATTTTTCTATCATAATTGAGGTGATTTGCTCTAAGTTGAGGGAGCTCGTTTTTATTTTTTCAGAATCTTCTTTAGAAAAATCTAAAATCTTTTCAGGAATTAGAGAGTCAGTCCAAATAATGACATCTGCAATTTTTATCTTTTTTAATGCTTTTAAAGTTAATAATTCTGGATCCCCTGGACCAACACCAACAAAGGATATTTTTTTATCCATTTTTTCTATTTTTCCCACTATATGTTCTCAATCTTAAAAAAAATATTCCAATTAATCCGGAGGAAAATAGAAAAATACTTATAAATTGAGCCATTCTTATACCGCCATCACAAAAAGGTGGAAGTCCACCAATGCATAGTGGGTCAGTTCTTAAACCTTCAATCCAGAATCTTCCAAAGCTATAACTTATTAAATAAAGACAGCTAATAAAGCCAGGCCTGAAAAAATCTGTTTTACCTTGTTTATTAAAAATAATAATGAGGAGGATGAAAATTAAAATATTCCACAATGACTCATAGAGAAATGTAGGATGAAAAAATTCATAATTATGAAATTCTAAAGGCCTATTCTGGATAGGTATAAATAATTTCCAAGGCAGATTTGTAGGAACTCCAAAGGCTTCATTATTGAAAAAATTTCCCCATCTTCCTATTGATTGTCCAAGAATAATCGAGGGTATTAATATATCTATAAAAGTTTTTAAATTAATTTTTTTTGACTTACAGAAATAGATAATAGATATTAATCCTCCAATTAGACCTCCATGGATTGCTATGCCTCCTTCCCATACTGCAAGAAAAGAAGGTATTTGAATGATGTTATTGAATATTTCAAAAGAAGTAAAAAAGTTCTCTCCGCTATATTGCCTCCATTCAAAAATCACGTAATAAGCTCTAGCTCCAATTATTGAAGAGATTATTAATGATGGAAGTATTTCACTAATGTACTCTGGGTTAATATTTCTTGCTTTTGCTAGTTTTTTAGAGACAAATAGGCCTATTAAGACTGAAACCGAAATAAGCAGTCCGTACCATCTAATAGTTATAAATCCTAAATTTAAAAAAGTTTCTCCCGGAGATTGTATAAAAGCTTGAAGTATAAGCATTTAAAGAAAGTTAGATACCCTCTGCTGCTTGTACTTTTTCTACTTGTTTTTTCTTTAATACTAAAAGTATTTGTGTTAGGCCTACACCAATGAAAAATGCAATTAATCCAATTACTCTATAAGGGCTCTGAAGTACAACCTCAGCATCTAATTGCCCAAATCCGCCAACGTTGGGATCATTAGTAAGAGGGTCTCCTGCATTAATTTTGTCTTGTGCTTTTACGATAAGTTGAGGACCAACAGGTACTGCTTCAGAAGTTATCTCACCATTATCATTTTCTATATTGACCTTATAGCTACCATCTTCAATTGTTTCTATTGAATTTATAGTTCCTGAGGTGGAGGAAGTGAAAACTACATTATTGCTTTTGTCTCCAGTTGGGTATACCTGACCTCTCCCTCTATTGCCTCCGATATGTAACGAGTATTTTCCATAGTGATATTCTTTATTAGCGGATGGATCAGGGGAAAGTACAGGAAAAATGATTTCTTTATTAGTATCGCCAGGTAAAGGTCCTACAATAATAATATTATCTTTCTCTTCACTGTAATTAGTAAAATACACCCCTTCTGTCTCCTCTTTGATTTCTTCTGTCCATCTTTCTTGTGGAGCAAGTTTAAAGCCATCAGGCAGCATTACAACGGCACCAACTTGTAATGGGACTTCAGAACCATCAGCACCGATCTCTTTTAAGTCATTTTTATAGGGTATTTTAACTACAGCTTTGAAAACACTATCTGCACCAACAGATTGTGGAACCTCTGCAATTGTGGGCATCTGAGCTAGATGACAATTTGCACAGACTATCTTTCCTGTGGCTTCTCTTGGGGATTCATAGTTTTGCTGAGCCCAAAATGGATAAGCAAAGGTGATCTTTGGATGAAATACAATGCTCGAAATGAAAAGCAAAGTACAGATAAATAAACTTGTTTTTTTCATGATTTGATTTTTAAGACCTTTCATTTTTTTATGCCCACCATGGATTTTCATTAGTTCTAAAGTCAGTTTCTGACCATTGTTTGACGAGTACAGCATCATCTTCAATATCGACATGAGCTAGAGCTAAAGATAAAGGAGCAGGCCCTCTTACTACCTTCCCATTAGTATCGTACTGACTGCCATGACAAGGACATATGAATTTATTAGCACCACTATCCCATGGGACAACGCAACCTAAATGAGTACAAATTGCATTTAAACCAAATTCTCCTATTTCCCCACCCTCATTAACTATTAAATAAGTTGGATCTCCCTTTAGACCCTGCACTAGACTTCTGTCTCCTGCTTGATGGGTAGCTAACCAACCTGTCTTAGTTATTGGATTCCCTAATTCATCTTTAGCAGAAGTTCCACCTCCACCACCGCCTGCTCTTAAAGGCATGAAATAATTCGCTACAGGGTAAAGGGCTCCTAACGCTACACCAGTTGCAGTACCAAATGTAAGAAGATTCATAAATTGCCTTCGACCCATTGAAGGGACATCATTGGAACTTAATTGAGTCATTCGCTACTTGGTTCTGTTATTTATTAGTTATTATGGAGCAGATTGTTCAATTTCTGTTGCAAATAGATAGGACTTTTAATAATTTAAAGTAAAAGTTTAGGAAGTCTTAATTAATTGATTTAAATGAACCCATTGCTAGTAGATGAAGTTATACATTATTTGATTCATCGCTGGGGGAAAAAATATGATTTTAGACTCTTTAAAAGAGGAAAATTTGTATATTTTCAAATGATGTGGGGATTTCTTGGACAGGAATCATTCCCTTTAAGTGAAGATGAATATAAAAAATCGATAGCTGATAAAATCGAGATTTTAAATAGATGCGGATATTCAGAAGAAGTAAGGGAATGGCTAAAGAAAGTCAATGCTAAGCCAAGGTTAGGTAGAGCTGTCAGCCTGCAATTAAATCTTAATGAGAAGATGAAAGAGTTTTTGACTTAAGATTTTCTGATAAGTAAGTTAATCCTGTACCCACAAAGAATAAAAACACAATCGATATAGATAGCAATGACATAGTCAATGGGTCTGTTGAAGGGGTAATCACTGCAGATAATATTGCGGAGGAAATTACAACTATCTTCCAATTCGAAATCATTTTTTCTGTTGTGATTATTCCAAGAGAACCAAGAATAAATTGTAATACTGGCAATTGAAAAGCTATTGCAGTGCTGGACATTAATAAGAGAACAAAATCAAAATATCTTTCTATAGACCATGTTGGTTCAACAATATCAGCACCGAAACTAATGAAGAAATTTATTGCTGCAGGGACTAATATCCACCATGAAAAAATTAATCCTAAAAAAAACAGAAGACCTGAACCAAAAACTGCGGGCAAGATGAGACTTTTTTCTTTTTTTGTTAAACCAGGAGAAATGAATAATATTATTTGATAAAAAATATAAGGCATAGAAACTATCAATCCGCTGTAACCTGCAACTTTAATAGCGACAAATAAAAACTCTCCTGGAGCAAGTTGTAATAAATGAATATCACCAGCTGGGATTTCTAAAAAAGATATTAATGGCTTTATGATGAGAAAACTAAAGAATATTGAAATAAGTATTGAGTAAATTGAGTTTAGTATCCTTTGACGAAGCTCCTCTAAATGATCATTAAAAGTCATCGAATCTGATAATTTATTTTCACTTTGACCTGTACCTCTCATTATTATTTGATAAAGATTTTGTAAGAAAAAGGTTTTAATTTACTATTGTCAAAGTCCAATTTATTTTTCGAAAAACTTAATTATTTGCTCAATTTAGGATTAGTAGGATCTGGTAATAAGAAAGGAGGGGCATCATTTAAAGATGATTCACCATAAGTTTCATATTCTCTATATCCACCCATTTTCCCATTTGTTTTCATTAGAGCGCTTACGAAGGCAAGTAGCAAGAAAACAGTAGGAGCTCCAATTATTAATGCAGCACCAAATAGATATCCAACAATAAATTCTGGAAAACTATGATTTCCTAAAAATTCATGAGTGCCCAAAAGAAAATCAAACATTTAAATTTAAAAAATTTTTTTTATTATAAACTAAATTACTGTTTTAAGATTTTTTTTAATGTAATCTTCTCCTCTTGTAGGATTTCCCCAAATAATTTCTCCATTTTTAAAGGAAACACAACCCGGCCCTCCTTTTTTGATTTTTTGTAAATCTTTAATTTTTACTAAATTAATTGGTACTTTTATGTTTCTTTTTGCCTTACTAAATAAAGCAGCTAAATCTGCAGCTATTTGAAGATCTTGTTCAGTGGCTGCTTGAGATGAAGACTTCAAAACTACATGGCTGCCTGGTGATTCCTGTGCATGAAACCATAAATCGCCTTTTTTTGAAAACTTAAAGCTTATTAAGTCATTCTGCCTCATATTTCTCCCTACCTGAAGCTTCAATCCTGTGGGAGTGTCAACTTGAATTGGTGAAGATTGTATCTCATATGTACTTTTCTGATCTTCTCTTTGCCTTTTGATATTGATATTAAACTCGTTGCAAATTTCTTCTATAATTTCTTCTAGTAGTTTGATTCTCATAAAAAGTTTTTCATGATTTAAAGAATTTAAATTTTCTAGAAGCGTAGTGAATTCCTCTAATCTTTCAATATTTGTTCTGTAAATACTTAATCTTTCTTTTATTAATTCTCTAGATCTCTTAAGTTTTTTTGACTTTTTATATAGTTTTTGCCCTTTAATAATATCTCGTTTTTTAAGTTCATTTGAACTGAATATATTATCAGCTTTTTCTTTATATACCTCGTAGTTCTCTGATTTTGTAAGAAGATCATATTGATAATTTAAATTCTTTTTCTCAGTATTGGTCTGTTTAAAAATTATCCCTTTAATTTTCTTTTCCAATAATTCAAGTTTTTTTTGTTTAAGATAAAAATCATAATAATTCTCTAAACTAGTGCATAAATCTGTTTGTTTTTCGCAATTAATTTGTTTATCAAAAAACCAAACGCAATAAAAATCTTTGTTAAATATAGAAAAGTTAAAGTTATTGTTTTTAAACCTATTTATCCAAATCTTCCAATTTTTAAAAATCTCCTTTAAATCCGAATCGCTAATAAAATCGATATTTTTTTCCATAATTTCCGATTTGTCAGTTTTGCTAACAACCTCTAATTGTTTCGTGAGGATAGGGCTTACTCCTTGATAGGTATTTATTAAACAGTATTTCAAAGACTCAGGTACTATTGCAATTGAGTTTTTCCATGATTGAAAAGACTCATCTTCTCTAGGTTGTTTTTTGAGATTAACTGGAGGGCCAGTATAAATTGATCCTGTTGAAATTGTTCTAAAACTAGATTGACTTGATTTAATTTGTTTACCAACGGCAATTATTTTTTGTTTATTATCCAAATAAAAAATATTACTATGTTTTCCCATTAATTCAAAAATTAAATACTTATTAATTTCATCCCCAGGTTTTTTCGCAAAACTAAATTTTATAACTCTCTCGAAATCATCTTGATCAATCGAAATTAAAGCCATATACTTTAATCCATATCTTATTTGTTTAGAAAGTGTGCTTTCTCTCCCAATCTTTTCTGGCTTATTTATCTTTAGTATTCTAGGAGAGTCTCCATTCCATGAAACTTCTAACCATGTTTGAGAATCCACTCCTCTAAAACATAATTGAATTGTATTAGGCTCTGGTTGTTGGGCAGTTTCAAACTTTGTAGGTAAGATATTCCTTGTCAAATAATGCAAGACAGATCTAATAGATGTAATGTCCATTATTTGTGGAACACCTTTTTGCATTATTCCTTTTTAATTCTCAAGACATTTATTTTACTGTAAAAAATTTAATATGAAAAATCAAAAAAAACTTATTATCCTTACTGGACCCAGCGGGGTCGGTAAAGGAACAGTTGTCAAAGAAATATTAGGTAAAGAAAAAAATTTTTGGCTTTCAATTTCTGCAACTACAAGAGAACCTAGAGAAGGAGAGAAAGACGGAGAAAATTACTACTTTTTAAATCAAGAAAAGTTTAAAGAAATGATTGAACAGAACCTGTTTCTTGAATGGGCTCAATTTGCTGGAAACTACTATGGAACGCCTTTGTCTTCTATTAATAAGAAAATAAAAAATGGATTTACCGTACTACTTGAAATTGAAGTAGAGGGTGCAAGGCAAATAAAAAATAAGTTTCCTAATGCACTGTCAATATTTTTACTTCCTCCGGATAAAGAAGAGCTAGAGAGAAGAATAAGAAATAGAGGTACAGAAAAAGAAGAGGCAATTAAAAAAAGACTCTCAAGGGCTAATTATGAGATTTCAGTATCAAATCAATTTGATTTCGCATTAACAAATCACAATGTTGATGAAACAGCAAAAAAAATAATCAAGTTAATAAAAACTTGATTATTTTCTCTTTATCAGCTCATTGGATGGAATAATAAATCTGGAAAAAACCTGTTAAATTCAATAATTATTCCAGCTGTAAGGCTTAGCCAAATTGCTGCTACCACTGGGGCAGATCTGACAAATTTTGTGTTTAGAATTTTGAACATTTGTTTTATGAAAGTTTTTAAAGATGTTTAGCGTGGACCATTAAGTGTAATATTGTTATCTTTCTCTCTTAAATCTCCATTTCTTCCTTGTTTGTTAGCAAGAAGAGGCCATTGCGCACCTTTTACAAGACATTTTCTGGCTAAGTCTAGGTCAATGATGATCTCAAGATCTGCTGGATTCTTAGTCTTTTTTGATTCAATCAGATACTCTCTCCCTGACCAACCTATAATTCCAGCAATGTAAATGAACAATACTCCTGGAATAAGTAAATCTCCTTCATGACCTCTATTTAAAAGGGCTCCCCATGGCTCAAGAGGTGGTCCAATTATTAAATGTGGCAGACCATCATCTCCGCATGATGCTTTTCCGTATCTTTCAAATCTTGCAATGTCTTTTTGAGTAGTTGCAGAATTTGCTCTTTCAATGAATTTAGGATTTTCAGAGCATTTTGTGAGGGCTGAAGCTGTATATTCTGTGCTAGCTCTATCTGCGTTTAAGGCAGGCCCATTTGCCGCTAGAGCAATTGGAGTAATTCCGAGGAACAGAAAAACTGAGGTTATGATTGAAAAAAAGAATTTCATAAGTTGCAATCTTTAATTCCTTATAGTGTGTTAAGTAAGAAATTAATATTAAAATAGAACAAGTTGAATCAAAAATGCATAAAGTTTTAGCTATTGAAACAAGTTGTGATGAGACATCTGTCTCAATAGTTTCTAATATTGGCGATACTTTCAGGATACATTCAAATATAATTGCCTCTCAAATTGAAGATCATGCAAAATGGGGAGGAGTTGTGCCTGAACTAGCAGCTAGAAAACATTTAGAATTATTACCTTTTGTTTTAGATGAGGCTTTAGAAGAATCAAAAATCAAAATTGAGGAAGTCGATTATATTGCATCAACTGTTGCTCCTGGATTAGTTGGTTGTTTAAGAGTTGGCTCTATAACTGCAAGATCACTTTGCATGTTGCATTCAAAACCATTTTTGGGAATTCATCATTTGGAGGGGCACTTATCTTCAATTCTATTTTCAGAAAATTATCCAAAGAAATCTTTTCTTACATTACTTGTTAGCGGCGGGCATACTGAATTGATAAAGGTTGATGATAGAAGGGGAATGCAAACACTTGGGAAAAGTTTTGATGATGCTGCTGGAGAAGCCTTTGATAAAGTTGGCAGACTATTAGGTCTTAGTTATCCAGGAGGACCGGCAATTGAAAAAATTGCTAAAAATGGGGACCCAATGAAATTTAATTTACCAAAATGTAGGATTTCTGATAAAAAAGGTGGATTCCTTAAATATGATTTCTCTTTTAGTGGTCTAAAAACTGCCGTATTAAGATTAGTTGAGAGAATAAATTTGGATGGGAAGACCGTTCCAATTCCTGATATTGCTGCAAGTTTTGAGAGAGTAGTGGCAGAGGTCTTGGTAGAGAGAACAATAAAATGCGCAGAAGATCATAGCTTGGATAATATTGTTGTGGTTGGCGGAGTGGCTGCTAATAATACATTAAGAAAAATGATGATTAGTAAAGCTAGTAAAAAATCAATTAAAGTTCATTTAGCTCCCCTTAATCTTTGTACAGATAATGCGGCAATGATTGGAGCGGCGGCGTTGTTCAGGATCAAATTTAAGGATCATTTAAGTTCCCTTAAATTAGGTGTCGCAGGAAGACTATCAATTGAACAAGCAAATAGCCTTTATGAAGAAAATCCTCCTTTTTAACTTCAATGAATAACCAACCTAAAATCGAGATTAAAGAGACAAAAAACTTCGTTGATAAAAAGGAACTGAATTTGTGGAAAAGAGGTTTTACTCCTCAAGCTGAAATATGGAATGGAAGGATGGCAACTGTTGGTATAGGAATTATTTTTATAATTATTGCTTTAATAAGCCAGTTTTCTTTATAGAAATAAAATTCATTTTCTTAAAAGTAGTTTTGAAAGACTTAATAAAAATTACTTTTGTTCAACCGATGAATTAAAATTAAAAAGTATTGTATTTATTGGACTTGAGATAAGATTATTGATTTAATCAAAATAATTAATATTATTATTATCTATAATTTTATATGACGCCTGAAAGGCTTGGATTACTTTGGGGGATAACTGTATTTGCAGGAGCTTGCGCTCGATTATTTTCTTCTTTTACAGGATTCCCAAGTGTTGTTATTTTATTGCTTTCTGGATTATTCATCGGAAGATCAGGATTAGGACTCGTTGAGCCTTTAGATCTCGGGCAAGGGCTTGAAACTATTGTGGGGCTTTTGGTCTGTTTGGTTCTTTTTGAAGGGGGATTAAATTTAAAACTGCCTGAGGGGAATATAAGAAATACTGTTTTGAAAATTTCATTGGTAAGACTTTTTATTTCATTATCAGCTGGAATTTTTATTGCTCATTGGCTGGCTGGCCTCTCATGGCAAGTCGCAGGAATATATAGTGCCATAGTTCTGGCTACTGGACCAACAGTTGTCTCTCCATTAGTGGAACAAATAAAATTAGCTTCCCCACTTTCGGAAGTTTTAAAAGCTGAGGGGTTGTTGCTCGAACCAATTGGTGCAGTACTAGCATTACTGCTTTTAGAACTGACTTTAGGGGACCTTCATGGGATTAACGATGTATTTATAGCATTAATGCAAAGATTAGGGGGAGGTGTATTAATCGGATTAAGTGCAGGATGGTTACTATCAGAAATTTTAAAAAAAATAAAAAATGAAGCCTCATTTGGTATAGAGCTTCAAGTTACCCTTGGATTTATTTTTCTTGTGTATGGAATTTGCGAATATTTTTTACCAGAATCAGGCTTGCCGGCTTCAGTCGCGGCAGGTTTTATTGTTGGCAAAAGGGAAGTTATAGATAAGGAGAGATTGGATAATCTATTAGGTGAATTAGCTCAATTAGCGATAACAGTTCTTTTCCCTCTTTTGGCCGCTGATGTTTCTTGGGGTGAATTAAGTCCGCTTGGCTGGGGAGGGGTTGTTAGCGTTTTTATGCTGATGGTAATTGTTCGCCCTATCTCTATCTGGACAGCAACAGTTGGGAGAGAATTGAACTTAAAAGAAAAAATATTTTTAGCCTGGCTAGCCCCAAGAGGTATTGTTACTGCAGCTGTAGCTTCTCTTTTTTCTATCAGATTAGAGCAGGCTGGTATCCTTGGAGCTGGCCGTCTTCAAGGTTTAGTTTTTCTTACTATTTTGATGACAGTGGGAATACAAGGTCTTTCAGCTAAACCTTTGGCAAATAGGCTTGAATTATGCCGAAAAAATAATTTAGATTGATTAAAGACATCTTTCAATTCGAGTTCTATCAGTTTCACTCTCTGCGAAAAGCTCCCAACTTTGAATCAAATCTGGTCCACTAAGAGATCCAAAAAAGGCTACTCTTAATGATTTCATTAATATCCCTTTTTTAATATTATGCATTTTTGAGATTTCATTTATTATTTCTCTGGCTTTCTCTTTATTTAGTTTTATAGTATTTTGCTCAATTAAATAATTTAAGATTAGTTTTAGAGATGCTTTGCTATTGTTGTTTTCCAGAAAATCTTGACCTTCTTTCTGAATTGTGGGTATTAAGAAAAATGGTTTTGATTGATCAATTGAATCTTTTAAAAGAATCATAGAGTCTCTAAGTAAAATTGCTAATTTATAAGCCCATTCTTGAGATGGCGGCACCCAACCATTATCATCCCAGTATTTCCTAATGATCTCACTTAATTTTATTGAGTCCATATTTTTTATATATTGAGAATTAATCCAGTTGAGTTTTTCCCAACTGAATTTGGCTCCAGCTTTATTTATTTCTGATAAGTCAAAGATTTCAGATATCTCTTCAAGTGAGAGTATTTCTCTGTCGGCAGATTTTGGAGACCAACCTAAAAAGACCATATAGTTTGATAAGGCCTCAGGTAAATATCCCATATCTCTAAATTCGTCGATTGAAGTAACGCAATCTCTCTTAGATAATTTTTTCCCTTCGCTATTTAGTATTAAGGGCGCATGCGAAAAAGTTGGCAAATTAAAATTTAATGCTTTATAAATCAATATTTGTTTTGCAGTGTTCGAAATATGGTCTTCACCCCTTACAACATGAGTAATATTCATGAAATTATCATCAACTACAACTGCAAGATTATACAAAGGATCTCCAATCTCATATCCCTTAGCCCTTCTTGACAAAACTAAATCACCACCCAAATCCTTCCCTTGCCATTTGATTTCGCCTCTTATCTGATCTAACCATTTAATTTCAATTTTTTCATCAATCTTAAACCTTATTACTGAAGTCCTCCCTTGGGATATGAATTTCTCTATTTCTTCTTTTGAAAGACTTCTGTGTCTATTATCATACTTTGGAGGTAATCCTTTCTTTTTTTGTTCTTCTCTTAATTCAGATATTTCATCTTCTGTTGTAAAGCACCTATATGCAGCTCCACATTCCAATAGCTTTTTGATATAACTTTTGTGAATCGAAATTCGGTCACTTTGCTTTATAGGTTCTTCATCCCATATAAGCCCAAGCCATTTCAAGCCCTCTAATATATTTTTTGTATATTCAGATTTAGATCGAAGAAAATCTGTATCTTCTATTCTGATAAGAAATTTTCCACCTATTTTTTGTGCATACAACCAGTTGAATAGTGCTGTTCGCGCTGTCCCAATATGAAATAAACCCGTTGGACTTGGGGCTAGTCTTAAACGCTTTTCCAAATTTCTTTTAGAAAAAACGGGACCGACGGGATTCGAACCCGCAACTTCCGCCGTGACAGGGCGGTGCTCTAACCAGTTGAACTACGGTCCCAGAGTTTTGTTCTAAATTTAATTAGAACTTCATTCTTAAAATTATCAGATCATAATACTTAATTTATGGGGTTGTAATAAAAAAAATTTATTAATTTGAGGATTTACAGAAATAAATAGTTTTTAAACTACCTTAGTATAAAAAACTATTTATTTTTGAGGTCTAAAACCAGCAGGTTCTATCAACCTAACTTGATTGCCTCTAGCAGTAAATTCTCTGCCTTGGTCACTTTGTACGACAACTCTCCCACCAGATTTAACTCTGATAACTCTTGCACGAACCCATCCTAAAGCTGCTGATTCGAGGACTTTAACTACGTCCCCAGGTTGAAGATCTAACTCCATCTTATGAAAAATGATTTACATAATGTTGGTCAAACGCGTCGTGGAGGACTTGAACCCCCGACATCAGGTTTTGGAGACCTGCGTTCTACCAACTGAACTAACGACGCATCTAAATGATTATAAGCGTCTTTGTGACCAATAAGTTGATTAATTTACAACTTTATCGATCAAAGCGTTGTTTTACGCGAGTAGCTTTTCCTACTCTATCTCTCAGATAGAATAACTTAGCTCTCCTTACTTTACCTCTACGTTCAACTTTTAGAGAGGCAACCTGTGGACTATGTAGCATAAATACTCTTTCAACACCTATACCCTGAAAAATTCTTCTAACTGTAATAGTCTGGTTAATACCTCCATGCCTTTTTGCTATGACAACGCCTTCATAAGGCTGGACTCTTTCTTTATTACCTTCTGTAATTTTTACTCCAACTTTAACAGTGTCCCCAACATAAATTTCAGGTAATTCTTTTTTTAATTGTTCATTCTCAAATTCCTTAATAAGATTGGATGCGCTTAAGGTTTGCGTAGTCTCAGAAACCGTATTTTTTTCTTTTTGTTCAACTGCTACATCAACTGAAGAGTCAGCTTTAATACCGGCTTCTAATTCCTTCTCTTGTTTCTCTTTGGCCATTTTTGTCTTTGTTGTCCTACAAGTTCTATATCTTAACCTTTTGACTCGCCTTTAGTAACCTTTTTGGTAAATGAAATTGTTTTTGAAAACATTTGGAATCCTGTTACGAGCATCCATAAAACTCCAAGGGAATTCAATATTACATATATAAGTTCGCCATTATCACCAAGCCATTCGCCCTCATGGAGAGACATTAACCAATGAACTTGTTCTCTAGAGTAACCTAGTAAATCTTTTGAAACCCTATAAAGAAGACCAGTAATTGAAGATATAAATAATGGAAGAAAAACCCAGGGCGCCAAAGCCTTATGAAATTGCCTAGAATTAAATAAAGTTTTCATTTTTGTTTCTTTCCCATTGTTATTGATAGATTTAAGGTAGCCAAGACCATAAAGGCTATTTTGAAGATATTTACCTATTACTATTATTTATTCCAATGAGACATTTTGCAGATCTTTTGTTAAATAAAAATAATTCAAAAGCTAATGATCAAGTTCCTTTTATTCAGAGGAGAAGAGGAATCGAAATAAAGTCTTCACGGGAAATAAATTTGATGAAAAAATCTAGCAGGATTGTAGCAACTGTTTTGAGGGAAATTAATGACTTAATTAAACCTGGAATGAGTACAAAAGATTTAGATGATTTCGCAGAAAAGAGGATAAAAAGTTTTGGAGCTGTGCCAAGTTTCAAGGGCTACCATGGATTCCCTTGTAGTATTTGTTCTAGTATTAATAATGAGGTTGTCCACGGGATTCCAAGTAAAAATAAAATAATTAAAAATGGTGACTTGGTTAAAATTGATACAGGGGCATATTTAGATGGTTTCCATGGAGATAGTTGTATATCAATTTGTGTAGGAGAAGTTAGTCCAAAGGCTCAAAAACTTAGTGATATTGCTTATAAAGCATTGTATGCAGGGCTTTCGATAATCAAGGCAGGGAATACACTTCTAGATGTGGCTGGGGAAATCGAAGACATTGTTGTAAAAAATGGCTTTAGTGTTGTAGAAGACTATACAGGTCATGGAGTTGGAAGAAATCTTCATGAAGAACCATCGGTATTTAATTTTCGGACCAAAGAATTGCCCAACGTTGTCCTTCGTGAAGGAATGACATTAGCTGTGGAACCTATTGTTAATGAAGGGACTAAATTTTGCAAAACACTTAATGATAGATGGACCGTAATAACTAAAGATGGAAAACTATCGGCCCAATGGGAGCATACAATAGTTGTTTTAAAAGATGGTATTGAAATATTGACAGATCGAGATTTCTAGACACTAAGATTTGTACTTATAGATAATTTGGCAATACAAAAAATTAAAAAATTCTTTCAATGGGAAAAGTATATAGGTTAGAGGGTTTGGACTAATTATTACTAAATAGTTTTTTGAATTGGCTAGATCATAAATTTTTTTAGAAACAAATTTTGGATTCATTATTCCGAGAGGATTTAGTTCTGATTTAAAAGGCCCTAAGATGATTTTTTTTATTATTAATTTTTCCTTTGTATTTGTGTCCAGAAGATTTTTTTTGAAAGAAACTAATTGACCAATAAGGGATTTACTAATCTCATATGACGGATTTAGGGCGGGTAATATTTCTGCTTCAGATGTATTTATCCAAATCTCTTTTTTTATTGGTGAATCATTGCTTAGAGCAATATCTTCAAATAAATTTAAAAATTTGA
>CACBBI010000016.1 GCA_902537445.1 uncultured Prochlorococcus sp. | reverse complement strand
TCAAGAAATCGTAATTTTTTATCCAAACTTTATCCAAACTTTTTTTGATTTACTTTCAATCAATGGTGACTATTAAAGTCCCCTATTTTATTCTGATTTTTCTTTAAATTCATTTGCGTTCAACTCTTCCGCTTTTACTTCTTCTTTTACTTCTTCTTCTTTTACTTCTTCTTCTTTTACTTCTTCTTCTTTTACTTCAACTACTTTTACCTTTGGCTCTTCCGTTTTAACTTCAACTATTTCTGATGCTATAGATTCAAACTTACCTTTAACAAAATTTACTATGAAGATTAATATTGGAACATGAGCTAAACCACCCATTATCACTTTAGTTTCTGAATAATACATTTGTAAGTCAATGAGAACTGAAACATTTAAGCATAAATTTAATTTGATAATTACTTATATTAAGTTGATATTAGGAGAAATAATCAATTGACAGTCGATCTAACCTCGACCCTACTTTTTTAGATAAAGTACCTATATTTTCTTATTGATTTAAAAGTTATTATTTTTGCAAATAATAGGATAAAAAAAATGATGAAACTTGCGATCATTTTCTTACCAATTGTCTTTGCACTTATATGGGCTTTGTTTATTGGGTTAAGAATAAATAAAGTAGAAAATAGAGATGGAAAGAGAAAATTAATTAATTATTAAAAATAAGATTTAAATATAGCTGTCTTCTTCCATCCTTCCTCTTTCTTGCATTTTTCTTATATCTTCGTAAGTATGCGTATATAGGCTTTCAAATAGGGGTTGAGGATTATGAAAATTCCAATCGAAATGATGAAAGAAATTAGAGAAAGTGGGTACGATAAAAAGCTTGTATATACCTATATAAGAGAGCTATTAGACAGCGATAAAGAAATTAAAGAAAATAACAATCTAGACCTTGTAGACAATTACTTATTAGATAAAAATTTACAAGAACCTGCTCCTGAAATGCTGATGGCAGCCGAGCTTTTAGACGATTACTTATTAGATAAAAGATTTATGAGAGAACTTGAAGATGAAGAATATGATGCTGCTTAAAATAACTATTAAATACGATTGACAGTCGATCTAAAATAAGGAGCATTAGCTCCTTTTTTAATGTCAAGCACTAAAGCCATAGAAGATTTAATTAATGGTTATGCAACCAGTGAAGATTCTTCTTTTCTAATACCAAACGTAACTGAGGATTTTTTAGCTGTAAGACCGAGTGGAAATCCAATATCTGCTAAGGGATTAGTGGGAATGTTTGATAGTAAAGACTTAGTTGCAGAATCATCAGAACTAATCAAAACCCACAAAATTGAAATTTACGGTGAGATAGCTTACGCAGTTTTTACTTTAAATGAAATCTTCAGTTATAAAGGAAATCAAAATAAAGATCTTTCAACTTATACTTGCATTTTTAAAAATGTAAATGGTATTTGGAAGTATTCTTGGATGCAAAGATCTCAAGGCACTACTGATATGACCACATGGGAATAAATGAAACGATTACTACTCCCACCACTGTTCAAACTATTCAATTGATTAAAGATTTAATTAATCATGATTAAATCAATCTTAAGGATTCATGCAAAATATTTGAGAGCGATTACTTTATTTATACGACAGTTCTGGTGATCGACTCGACCAAGGTTGACCAACTAGATCTTCACTAATCCATGGTCTGCAACACCACGGTAAATTAACTTATCTAACCTTTACGGAAAGTAAGTTAAGTGATCAGAAATTAAACTTTCGGGATTAATTCTGAACTATCTTAAAAATTAAGTCGTTTGTAAAGCATGAAGAAGTGAGTAATCACTTTTACATCCAAAACTAATTTCTAAGAAAATTCTTAATCTGATTATTAAATAGATCTCCTTTCTGTCGTCACCATTAAAAAAAAGACCTGTAACAGGGTCTTTTTTTTATGTCTTAAATTTTATTGATTTACTGTTAATCAACAAATAACTAAATATTTTTATCTCACTCTTTCGCGATCAGTTAATACTTTTTCAAAAGTAGAAAAGAAAGTACAAATGCTATTCAATGCAACCAACAAAAGAACTACTGATCTTCCATGTTGATTTAATTGAAGTGTTCTTTGAGTCATACTCTTAATAATCTTCGTTGTAATCGGATGGACTACCAGTTAAAGAACAAACAACTGATTCCTCTTTTCTCATTTCTTTTATTTCCATTATTGGTCTGCCCATTTTCTTAAGAACATTTATATCTTCTTTAGTCTGACAGCGAGCAATTATGTTTCCTTTTTGATCAAAGCAACTGTAGTAAGTCATTTTATTAAATGCAATTTAAAGTTTATGGTTGATTTCAGTTGTAGCAACGCAACCGACTCATGACAACCATATTTTTAATCTAAGTCAGCAATAGATTTAAATGGCTAAAAAAAAGATACCTCTTTCCGTACCTATATGTTCATCAAACCGCACAAATTAGATACGCAGTATTTTGTTCAAATCAATTAGAACATATATAGGACTTTGAAAAATTTACGAAGGAGAATTTATGAGTGGAGATTTTGAGACTCTTGAAATTAATCAACCAAAAATTACATATCTAAAACCAGAAGACAATACAGAATGGTTAGACAAATTAATTAATAATATTGAGGACATGAAGAACAAAATATCAAAAGATTCTTAGAAATTTAAGAAAAGAAACTTTTTTATTAGATCTTTAGTTTGCATGAGAAGCAATTCAAAAAAGAATTTAAATTTTGTATTTAAGGTAACCGCTTTTTTGTGAGCATTATTCAGAATAAGAGTCCGACTATTTTTTATGCCAAAAAATTTAAATGAAAATTCTTATGAAAAAAGAATTGAAAATATAGAAAAAGGAAAATCTTATTTAAAAAGCAATGGATTTTTTAAATCAAAATCAAATCTATTCGAAGACATACAAAAATTTATCTATAAAAGGTAATTTTAAAAAAAATTTTTTACTTTTGATTAATTAAATCTCTCCAAATGAAGTGGGTACTTGATGCTAAAAACTAAAGCCTTCCAAATCCCTTAATTCTTTTTTCTGTTTTATATCCTGCTTGTACGAATTGAGTATTATCAGTCCCTACATCATAAAGAGTATAATTTTTTCCTGCCCCAATACCAATAACAGCTTTTTGAGGAACTTTCTGCTCTTTCTTACGATTTCCATTTAAATCTTCTACTTCAGAATTGACAATCCCCTCTGTCAATTCCAAATGAAACTGTTGCTTACTTCTTGCAGTAAATAATCTGTTTACCTGAAGTCGTGTAAGTCTATCAAGGAGTGTCAGTGGCGGCGTATCTAGTGTTAAATTTTCGCCAACATCTTTTGAGCTTCCGTGAATCAAACCACAATCAAGTTCAACAAATCCAAATTGAAGTGCTGCTATCCAATCAAGAAATGATTTGTCTACAGCATTATTAAGAGACTTAACTACTTCTTCACCCTTATTTATTCGCAAAGCTTCAGCTCTTTGATCACCACGGTAACCACTTTCCAAGAGGATTTGTTCTTCCCACCAACCATATATGCACCATGGTTGTAAATCATTACTTTTTGGATTAATTAACCTATGGAGAAGCCTATTACAGTTTTTTTCAGGACCTATCATATCCCCCAAAACAAAAAGAGTTATATTACCTGGAGTTTTTTTTAAGTCTTTTTGAATAAGTTCATAAGTATCTAGATCCCCTTTAAGACCACTTACGAGTGCCCAGCGTTCTATCATCTTTCACAAACATGAGATGCATCTTCAGCTTGTTCTGCAAATTCGAATCCATTTTTTAAACGCCATGCAAAAATCGGAGGAAGGCCGGCATCTATTATTGCTTTACAAGTAAGTTCAATATCATATTCCACTTCTCTAATTTTTACTTTATTAGTGACATCGTTATGAACAACATAAGTAGCTTTAGTTCCTCCATGTCTTGGCTCTCCAACTGAACCTGCATTTACTATTCTTCGCATCGGCAATTGAATTTCTTTTTCTTGAGTATCTTTGGGAACAGCGTTTTTGATCTTTACAGCAATTGAACCATCTGCTAATTCGCGAATATAAGGTTGGTGAGTATGACCACAAAATAGAATCTCTGCTCTGGCATTTTCAACTCTCTCAAGAGCTGCGAATGCATCCATATCGGGTAGAAGATATTCATGTTGACTATTAGGACTACCATGAACAAAAAGACATTTATCTTTACGTATTGAGTAGGGTAGATTAGCTAGATAATCCTTATTTTCTTTAGTTAATTTATCCGTAGTCCATTGATGCGCAAAATGACCTCTCTTTTCAGCAAGCTGAGAAGGATAACTACAATCGCAAGCATCTAATCCATCAACAACGTCTTCGTCCCAACATCCCTGGCAAGTAGGAATTTTTTTATCTCTTATTAACTCAATAACCTCATTAGGTTGAGGACCATAACCCACTAGATCTCCAAGACAGGTAATATTTGTAATTCCTTGGAGTTCAATATCTTTTAAGACAGCCTCTACTGCAGGTAGATTTGCATGTAAACATGAGATGACAGCTTGATTCATTTTTAAATTAACGGCGAGCAGTTTGTAGTTGTGAATTTCTAAGTGAAGTTTGATGATGATCTAGTACAGCATCATTAAGAAGACAATTATGAATCGTTGATTTTATTGACTCGAAGTTTAAATTTTTCCCTTGTATAACAATTTCAGAACATCTTTCTGGTCTTCCATTAAGAGGGGCAACTTGGTTTAATGTTTGATATTGAGATCCTTGCTGACTGACTATCCAGTTAAAAAAGATGTAACGCCCATCCGGCAAGTTCATTAATGCTTTTGCTCTATATACATCCCCATAAGCACCATTAACTAATTCAAACCAAAAAGTATTTAAGCTTGCAGGGTCCCAAATATGCTTTTTAAGATCAAGGCTTATTGATTCAATTGCTCTAAAATCTAAAGTATCTTTAATTGATAATTCTGGATCTCTACCAAAATGAAGATATCTATTTGGCTGGAGATTATATTTATCAAGTTCATTAATAATTCTCAGATCAACTCCATTAATACCTTGAGATTTAGGTATAAAAAATTGTGGAAATTCAATAATAATTAAACTGTTTTCTTTATCTTTCTCTGATATTGAGTTTGAAATAGATAAGTCTAATAAGTTAGGAATTTGATCTTTCAAAAAAGCAAAATCAATTTTTGAATTTATAGCTTGCTCTAAATTAATTTCTGAATATCCTCCAAGACGTAAGTAACCACAATTACCAGAAAAATTCTTAAAAGTATTTCGTATCCAATTTGTCTTACCGCATCCAGGCGAACCTGATATTAAACAAACTTGACTCATAAAAAAAATACTACCTAATGTATAAAATTTACACCAATATGAAAATGAAAATCATTTCTGTTTTTGTTTTTAAATATTCATTTTATGACTTAAGTGATAAAAACAATATTTTTTAGAGAATTAATTACCCCATAACACCCCTCACTTTCCTAAATAGGGACTTTGATGGATAATAAATTCATATCTGAAGAAGTTATCCAAACTTTATTCAAACCCTATATATTCGCCGAGATCCCATGGTACAACAGGAACCTAGCTACTGGCTAATGAAAAGTGAACCTGATGCTTACAGCATAGATACCTTAAAAAATGACAGTGTAACTTTATGGGACGGAATCAGAAATTATCAGGCTCGAAATTTTATGAGAAAAATGAATAAAGGAGATAAAGTTTTTTTCTATCATTCGAATTGTAAGCCCCCAGGTATTGTGGGACTTATGGAGGTAATAGATCTAAATATTGTTGATCCTACTCAATTTGATCAAGATTCAAAATATTTTGATCCAAAATCGAAACCTGATAATCCGAGATGGGATTGTGTAAAAGTAGAATATAAATCTAAGTCAGATAAGATTTTAAGTTTACCTGAATTAAAGGTTTTATTTAATGAAGATGAGTTATTAGTCGTAAAAAAAGGAAATAGGTTATCTATATTACCTGTCAGAAATGATATAGCAAAAATAATACTAGAAAAAATGTAAAAAATTTTTAATCCTCAAAATTCATTGAAAACATATTGCCGATATAAAGTCTCGTTAAATCTCTATTTTGAAATCCTTTTTGCATCAAAAATCCCGCTATGGCGGCCTGTAGTATTCTGTATTGATCCCAGTTAGGATGCTCCTCAACGAATTCTTTCATAGCCTTCTGAAGATTTTCTTGAAGTTCACATTTGAAACTTATTACTTCATCTTTATGATTTAATACTTTTGAATTTTCGTCGTAATTTAACTCTTGCATATTGAAAAAATTTATTGGAATTTAAATCTACAAGATGTAGTTTTCTCCAAAATTACTGAATCGTCAACAAGCATTATTAAGAGACAGTCTCAGGTTGTAGAATAATGAGAATTCAGCCATAAAAGGCGGAGTCATAGAAATTAATTTTATAAATTTAAATCTTACTTAAATATAAAGATTTATATAAAATCAGAAGTTTTCCACATACTTTAGATCATCAGATATTTTTTCTTAAAATACTGTGGAAAAGTTGTGAAAAATTTTTTTTGGTAAGGGGAAATTTTTTCTAAAATTTCCAATTTTATTTATCTTTTAATCCATTGATTCCCACATGTTTTTTATTTCATAAAATAAATTTTGTGCTATTGGTATCGGCCAATACATTTCGAAAGATCTAGTTTGGTCTTGACTTTCAAAAACAAACCTTAAACTCCATTCATTTTTTTTTCCCTCTAACTGGATATACCAAGGTAATTGTTCTAATTCTAAAGAAATAGATTCTTCATCCATTAGTTCATCTTTGATAACTAATATTTGATCATTAATTTTTAAGAGTAAAAGGTAAAGTGAATTGAATTCACTTTTTTGTAACTCGATTGACCAATTGTCTACACCAATCAAAAAGCAAAATTTGCCTTTTTTTAAATCTTTAATTAATCTCCATCTTTTTTGGTCTTTTACCAAAATTAGCCTGGAAGTAAATCTGGTTGATCTTGCTCATCACTTAGTTCAATAATTGACCTTTGAACAGGTTTAATAGTTGACTCTTCTAATAAGCCATCAAAATCATCAAAACGTCTTTGTTTAGCTCTGAAAGCAATTTTCACTGTAGTTAAATATCTATTAGTTGATTTTCTTATCAAGCTCTCACCTCTCTTTGCAAGATCATTAGAATCAATACCTGCATTGTTAGATATGTTCATTAAAAAAAAATTTTTACTATAAAATGTATTTTACAATTTATTCGACCGTTTCAAAACATAAATTACAAAAAGAACTTAATTGATTTAAATAATTTCATATGGAAGAAAGTTTATCTGGAACACTTGCTATTGATTTAGGGAACACTAATACTGTTGTTGCTTTTCAAGATCAAAAAGATATAAATTCTGTTTTAGTTGAAATACCTAATATTACATCATCTCCAGGAGTAATTCCCTCAGCAGTTTGGTTCGAGGAACCTTCAAAGATTACAAAAATTGGTATTAGTGCTCTAAAGATGAGGGATAACTCAAATTCTGATTTATTTTTTCATTCGAACTTTAAAAGATTAATTGGAAATTCTATTGAAAAAATTAACCAAGAAAATATCTTAAACCCTAATGAATGTGGCGAAAAATTTTTTCAAATTTTGTGGGCAAATATTCCGCACAAGTATGAGATCAAAAGACTAGTTTTAACTGCTCCCATAGATACATATAAGGGATACAGAGAATGGTTAGTTAACCTTTGCGAGGAAATATCTGTAGATGAAGTAGCCCTTGTTGATGAGCCTACTGCGGCATGTTTAGGAATAAATGTACCATTTGGCTCAAAAATTATGACATTAGATATTGGAGGAAGTACAGTCGATATGAATATAGTCAAAATAGAAGGAGGAGAAGGAAAATCTGGTCCAATAACTGAACTATTAAAATTTAAAGGTAATGATGTAAGCTCAATTTCAAAACAAAAAATAAGGTGTGCTGAAATAATTGGAAAAACAGGTTCAAAAATTGGTGGGAAAGATATAGATCAATGGATAGTTGATTATTTTATTCCAGGTAACGATTATATTAATAATCTTTCTAAGGCAGAAAAAATAAAATGTAAACTCAGCTCATCTGTAATCAAATATGAAAATAAATATCCAATAAAATTATTTACTGAAAAAAATAATGAAAGTGAATTTTATCTTAGTAAAGAAATATTTGAGCAAATACTTATTAAAAATAATTTTCTTAATCACCTTAACTCTTTACTAAAAGATTTATTAAATCAAGCAAGAGGTAAATTTTGCACAGTTGACGACTTAAATGCAATAGTTTTGGTTGGTGGAGGAACTCAAATACCATTGATTAAAGAATGGATAACAAAAAAAATTCCAAAAATTCCAATAAAGTCGCCACCCCCTATTGAATCAATAGCTTTGGGAGCTTTAGCAATGACCCCGGGGGTAAAAATTAAAGACATATTAAACAAAGGGTTATCTATAAGATTATTTAATAAAAGAGAGCAAAAACACTTTTGGCATCCTATTTTTTGCAAAGGTCAAACATGGCCAACAGAAGCTCCCTTTAAACTGATCCTTCAAGCCAGTAAAAAAAATCAGAAAATGTTCGAAATAATAATTGGAGAGACACAAAAAGAAAGAGCATATGATGTTATTTTTGAAAATGGATTACCAAAGTTATCAGAGATTCAAAATGAAGAAGAAATTATAAAATGGGACAAAAAACCACTCAAAATAGTTTTAAAAAATGAATCTAATATTGGAGAAGACACCTTAAAACTTTTTTTTAAAATTACAAAAAATGCTGATTTATTAGTTAAGTGTTTTGATAATAAAGATGAATTTTTTGGAGAATATAATTTAGGAAATATTTTCTGAAAGATAGCTATTCAAGAAAAACTCCTTCTTCATTATCAACATTATTTAAACGTAAACTAATACTTTCAATTTTACTAGTTGGCACTTTTTTACCACAAAAATCTGGTTGAATAGGTAATTCTCTATGACCTCTATCTACCATTACTAATAACATCACTCTTTGAGGTCTGCCCCATGAATACAAAGCATCCATTGCAGCTCTAATTGTTCTACCTGTGTAAATTACATCATCTATTAAAAGAATTTCTTGTTTCTCAATAGGAGTTGGAATATCTGCAGCTTGTATTAGGCGAGTTCCAACTCTATTTTGGTCATCTCTATAAAAAGTTGGATCAATTATTCCTTTTCTAACTTTTAAGCCTGTTATAGAGAATAATTCCTTTTCTAGCACTTCGGTCAGCTCAATTCCTCTAGTCGGGATACCAACCAATAGAAGATTATCCAGTTTTTTTACTTTTTCGATAATTTCACAAGTTAAACGCGAAATAGTTTTTCTAAGCTCAACTTCAGTAAGTATTACAATCTTTTTTGTCTTCTTTGACATGATTTATCAAGAAATTAAATTAATCTAATATTTTCATAAATTAGCAAAAGCTAACTATGTTAAATATAAATTGTTAAAGAGTAACGTTTGAAGCTAAATTTAAGAGTGGATCAGTTAACAATGAATTTGATCTAAATATGTCAAAGATTAGCAGCAAAAATATAAAAAGATTAAGTGTTCCTCAGAGCCCTGTAGTACTTGCAATACTAGATGGATGGGGATATCGAACAGAAAAATCAGATAATGCTATAAAAAGTGCCAGTACACCAATCATGGACTCATTGTGGCATGCTTACCCCCATACCCTTATAAGTGCTAGTGGGTCTGATGTAGGCCTCCCAGATGGTCAAATGGGTAATTCAGAGGTAGGGCACCTTACTATTGGTTCTGGAAGGATAATACAACAAGAACTTGTAAGGATTTCAAATATTGTAAAAAATAATCAATTAGGCTCGGTTAATGAGTTAAAAGAGATAGCTGATTCATTAAAGAAAAATAATTCTACTTTGCATATCACGGGATTATGTTCTGATGGAGGAGTTCATAGTCATATCGATCATTTATTAGGTTTAATAAAATGGGCATCTGATAATAAAATTAAAAAGGTTGCAATCCATATTATTACTGATGGAAGAGACACTCCTGCAAAAAGTGCCTCGAAATATCTAAATCAAATAGAGTCATGTATAAAAAAATTTAACGTAGGCGAAATAGCTTCCATATGCGGAAGATACTGGATAATGGATAGAAACCTTTTATGGGATAGAACAGAAAAAGCATACTCTAATTTAACTGATCCTGATATTCAAATAACAACTATTTCTCCCAAGGATTACATAGAAAAAAGTTATGCCGAAAACATAACCGATGAATTTATAGAGCCCATACGAATGTCTGAAAACTATCTTAAAGATGGTGATAGTTTGATTTGCTTCAACTTTCGTCCAGATAGAGCAAGACAAATAGTCAAATCCCTTTCGGTCAATGAATTCACAGACTTTGAAAGAAAAAATTATCCAAATCTAGATTTTGTTACTTTTACTCAATATGATCCGAACTTTCCCGTTAAAGTTGCATTTCCTCCTGAATCACTCAATAATTTCATAGGTCAAATAGTTTCAGAAAACGGACTTAAACAATACAGAACCGCAGAAACTGAAAAATATCCTCACGTAACATACTTTTTCAATGGAGGAGTTGAAATACCTTTACCTGGAGAAGAGAGACATTTGATTCCATCTCCAAGAGTTGCAACTTATGATATGGAACCCGAAATGTCTGCGGAGGAATTAACTATTAGTTGCTCTAAAGCAATTAAAAGCGGGAATTATGCTTTTGTTGTTATCAATTTTGCCAATCCTGATATGGTTGGTCATACAGGCAACATGGATGCAACAATTAAAGCTATAGAAAAAGTAGATAAATGTGTAGGTCAAATAGTTAATGCTACTGGAGAAATGGGCGGGAGCATTGTTATTACAGCCGATCATGGTAACGCAGAGGTAATGAAAGGATCTGAAGGAGAACCATGGACAGCACACACAATCAATAAAGTTCCATTAATTTTGATTGAAGGTGAAAAAAGAAAAATACCAAATATGGGAAATGAAATTAATTTAAGAGAAAACGCGGGCTTAGCAGATATTGCTCCAACTTTATTGCAATTATTAAATCTACCAATACCAAGAGAAATGACAGGCAAATCGCTTATTCAAGAAATTGAATTAAAGGGTTATAATAAGGTCGTTCAACACGTTTAAAATTAATAAAATTTTTTAGGCAATGATTCAAATTATTAGTTGGATTTGGGTATTTTCTGGAGTTTTTCTCATTCTCTTAGTTTTACTTCATAGTCCCAAAGGTGATGGAATGGGAGGAATAGCCGCCAGCGGAAGCTCTATGTTCAATAGCGCAAGTAGTGCAGAAGCCTCTCTAAACAAAATAACTTGGACTTTTTTAGTGATATTTTTGTCTCTCGCAATTATTCTTAGCGCTGGTTGGATTTCATAAAAGTTGAATAAAAAAGGGACCATTTTAAATGATCCCTTTTAAAAAATCTAATAAAAACTACTGTTTAGTTAGTAATCAAAGTCACCGCCCATGCCCGGAGCGCCTGCTGGAGCAGCTGAATCTTTTTTCTCAGGTAAATCTGCAACTATGCATTCAGTGGTTAGAACCATTCCTGCTATTGAAGCTGCATTTTGTAATCCTGAACGTGTAACTTTTGCAGGATCAACTATACCAGCAGAGGACATATCTACATATTCTCCAGTAGCAGCATTGAATCCATCATTAAATGGTTTAGTTTTTACATTTTCAGCAATCACAGCTCCATTAGAACCTGCATTCTCGGCAATTCTCATAAGAGGAGCTGTAAGTGAAGCCTCAACAATATTAGCTCCAATTAATTCCTCTCCTTCTAAATTTTTTTCAGACCATTCTTTCAGAATAGGAGATAAATGAGCGAGAGTTGTTCCGCCTCCAGGTACAATTCCTTCTTCAACAGCTGCTTTTGTTGCATTAATAGCATCCTCAAGACGAAGCTTTTTATCCTTCATCTCTGTTTCAGTAGCAGCCCCAACCTTAATCACTGCTACACCTCCAGCTAATTTAGCAAGACGTTCTTGAAGCTTTTCTTTATCATATGAGGAATCTGTTTCATCCATTTGCTTCTTAATTTGATCACATCTAGCTTTAACTGCTTGTTCATTACCTTCAGCTACGATAGTTGTAGTCTCTTTATTGATAGTTATTCTTCTACCAGTTCCGAGCATATCTAAGGTAGCATTCTCTAATTTCAAGCCTGCATCTTCAGTAATAAGTTGTCCATTCGTTAAAACGGCCATATCTTCAAGCATGGCTTTTCTTCTATCTCCAAATCCAGGAGCTTTTACTGCAGCAACATTTAATACTCCTCGTAATCTATTGACAACGAGAGTTGCTAAAGCCTCTTTTTCAATATCTTCTGCAATAATGACTAGTGGTTTACCAGTTTTAGCTATTTGTTCCAAAACGGGAACTAAATCTTGCACTAAGGCAATTTTTTTATCAGTCAGAAGGATATATGGTTCATCTAAAACAGCCTCCATTCTCTCTGTGTCTGTTGCGAAGTAAGGTGAGATATAGCCTTTATCAAAGCGCATCCCTTCAGTAACTTCTAATTCAGTAGTCATTGATTTTCCTTCTTCTAAGGAGATAACACCTTCTTTACCAACTTTATCCATAGCATTGGCAATCATTTGACCAACTTCTTCATCGTTTCCAGCAGCAATAGTTCCACATTGAGCTATAGCATTACTATCACTAATAGGTTTGGAATTCTCTTGAATTTTACCAACTAGAAATTCAGTCGCTTTATCAATTCCTTTTTTCAAGGTAATTGCATTAGCTCCTGCAGCAACGTTTCTCAACCCTGCTTTAACCATTGCATGAGCTAAAACAGTGGCTGTTGTGGTACCATCACCAGCTGCATCATTAGTTTTTGAAGCAGCTTGTCTGATTAAAGCAACCCCTGTGTTTTCAATGTGATCCTCTAATTCAATCTCTTTAGCGATTGTGACACCATCATTGATAATTTGTGGAGCACCAAATTTTTTCTCTAGTACAACATTTCTTCCTTTTGGTCCAAGCGTTACAGCTACAGACTCAGCAAGGATATCAATTCCTCTCTCGAGCGCTCTACGAGCTTGCTCATTGTAAATAATTCTTTTAGCCATGTTTAGGCAGTGATTTAGTAATAAGTTTTAATAATTTTTGAAACAAATATTTTAGCTTACTACAGCTAAAATATCCTTTTCTGAGAGCAAGACATATTCATCTCCTCCCAATTTTATGTCTGTGCCAGCATATTTGCTGTACAAAACTTTATCGCCAATACTCACTTCTGGAGTTTGTCGAGAACCATCGTCATTAAGTTTGCCAGGGCCCACCTGAGCAACTTCTCCAACCTGTGGTTTTTCTTTAGCTGAATCAGGCAAAAGTATGCCTCCAGCAGTTTTTTCCTCAGATGCGGAAACTTTAATAAATATTCTATCTCCCAGTGGTTTTACTGTAGAGACTGTAAGTGAAACAGCTGCCATAGATTAATGGAGGATCATGATTGAGACGCTTTGCGTCATAAAAATGGAAAGAGAAATTCTCCATCCGTATCATCAACAACATAATCTGCAAAGCGGCAATTAAACCATACTTAAACTGTGCGGGTGGCCGAACCCATTTAACGAATCTACCCATGAGGTGGTAGTATTTTCGGATTATGAGCTGTTTAAATCAGCTATTCATCACCAATCAATAAAAAATGGTAGCAACTCCATCAACTTCTTCACAAACAAAAGGCGTAGTTCGTCAGGTAATTGGTCCAGTTCTAGATGTAGAATTTCCAGCCGGGAAACTGCCCAAAATATTAAATGCTTTAAGAATTGAAGCTAAAAATCCAGCTGGACAAGACATAGCACTCACTGCAGAAGTCCAACAGCTCCTAGGTGACCATAGAGTTAGAGCAGTGGCAATGAGTGGCACAGACGGCCTTGTAAGAGGCATGGAGGCAATCGACACAGGAGCGCCAATATCTGTACCTGTAGGAGAAGCAACTTTAGGAAGAATATTTAATGTTTTAGGAGAACCAGTAGATGAACAAGGTCCAGTAAATACTAAAGATACTGCTCCAATTCATAGAGCTGCGCCAAAGTTAACTGACCTAGAAACTAAGCCAAAAGTTTTTGAAACTGGTATTAAAGTTATCGACCTTTTGGCTCCTTACAGACAAGGAGGAAAAGTTGGATTATTCGGAGGTGCTGGTGTTGGGAAGACAGTTCTTATTCAAGAATTAATTAATAACATCGCGAAGGAGCATGGTGGAGTTTCTGTTTTTGGCGGTGTAGGAGAAAGAACTAGAGAAGGGAACGATTTATATGAAGAATTTAAAGAATCTGGAGTTATCAATGCAGATGATTTAACTCAATCAAAAGTTGCCTTGTGTTTTGGACAGATGAATGAGCCACCTGGTGCAAGAATGAGAGTAGGCTTATCAGCACTTACAATGGCCGAACATTTTAGAGATGTGAATAAACAAGACGTACTACTTTTTGTTGATAACATTTTTAGATTCGTTCAAGCTGGTTCTGAGGTATCTGCATTACTTGGAAGAATGCCTTCAGCTGTTGGGTACCAACCTACTCTGGGAACTGATGTTGGTGAATTGCAAGAAAGAATTACATCTACATTAGAAGGGTCAATAACATCTATCCAAGCTGTGTACGTACCTGCTGATGACCTGACAGACCCTGCTCCAGCAACAACCTTTGCCCATTTAGATGCTACTACCGTGCTTGCTAGAGCTCTTGCAGCTAAGGGAATTTATCCAGCAGTTGATCCATTAGACTCAACGAGCACTATGCTACAACCATCAGTTGTTGGCGATGAGCATTACAAAACAGCCAGAGCTGTCCAATCAACTTTACAAAGATACAAAGAACTTCAAGATATTATTGCAATTCTTGGTTTAGATGAGCTTTCTGAAGAAGATAGATTAACAGTCGACAGGGCCAGGAAAATTGAAAAATTCCTCTCACAACCTTTCTTCGTAGCAGAAATATTTACAGGAATGTCTGGTAAATACGTAAAATTAGAAGATACCATTGCTGGTTTCAATATGATTTTGTCAGGTGAATTGGATGATTTACCAGAGCAGGCATTTTACCTAGTTGGTAATATTGATGAAGTTAAAGCAAAAGCTGAAAAAATAAAATCAGAAAAATAAATATTTAAATATATATTTAACCTTCAATAATTTTTTAAATTAATGGCAATTTCTCTAAAAGTTTTAGCTCCTAATAAAAATGTTTATCAAGGCGAAGCTGAAGAAGTAATCCTTCCTAGTACTACTGGTCAACTTGGCGTACTACCAGGACATATCTCTTTAGTTACTGCTATAGATATTGGCGTTTTAAGGCTAAGAATGAATTCCCAGTGGAAATCAATAGCTCTTATGGGAGGCTTCGCTGAAATTGAATCAGATGAAGTTATAGTTTTAGTAAATAATGCAGAAATTGGTTCTGAAATTAATGTTCAAAATGCTGAACAAGATCTTAAAGAAGCAAAATTAACAATTAGCAAATTTTCTGAAAATGAAAAAAATCCAGAGAAAATTAAAGCCTTGAAAGAGGTTTCAAAGGCTGAGGCGAGGATTCAAGCTGCAAAGAACTAATATTTAAGCGGTTCCACAAAAAGTTACTTCGGGAAACTTTAATTTGGCTTCTTCTAATTTTTTTGTTTTACCTTCTTCTTGCCAATAATTTATCACTTCAGTAGCTTTATTTAATATCTCTACTCTTTCGTTATCTGTGATCCAACCTTTATTCTCAAGTTCACTTTTTAATTTTTCCCAAGCATCATCTCTTGGCCAAAAATAATAAGCAGTAAGGGGGCTTGGACCTCCACCCACTATTTGATCGACCGCTAAAGCCACATTATCAGGTAACCACAATACTTTAATTATGAACCTTCCTTCATCAGGTTTAGGGGTATAACCAGTAGGTACTCCATCTTCGTCAATTGTAGCAGCTGCCAATACAGCTGTGGCGCCCATCATTCCTGAATTAGGAGAAGAATTTTTAGAGTTTGGTGCATCACTCTTTTGTCCATTTTTTTTTGTTAAATTTTGATCTAACTTATCTGATGAGGTCATTCACTTATTTATGTTTAATAAATAATTTATCAGTTTATGGTCACATTTTGATTGATTTATTCAAAATTTCTTGATTTTAGTTATTGATAACTTCTAAACAGGATTTTTATCTATCATGAGATACTTCATAAAAATCGTAAATAGTTGCTTCCAATGAATCCCAAAGATCTTTGGGGATATCATTTTCTTCTGCGAACATCCCAAGCTGACTAGCTAAGCCTCTTGCTTGAGAGAGTTTCGAATCATATGAATCGGACTTATTCATTTTTGAGCTTTCAACTTAATAAAAAATAAATCTATTAACTTGATAAGTCAAATTTCAAAATTCTAAATCAGAAATTTCTTTTAATGCAGCAATGCTTAAAACATCCGGGTTTGTTTCTGTGACCAGGACATCATCTTCTATTCTTATCCCTATGCCTTTCCATTTCTCATCTATAGGGGGTTGTCCCTCAGGGACTGGGATCCTATCACTTATATAGATCCCGGGTTCTACCGTAAGAATCATTCCATTCTGTAATGGCACTTCATAGTCGCCCATTCTGTATGCTCCAACATCATGAACATCTAAGCCGAGCCAATGTCCAGTTCTATGCATGTAAAGATGTTTATAGGATTGATTCTCAATTATCTCCTCAGTACTGCCCGACAATAAACCAATTTCCTTTAATCCCTCTATAAGAATAGTTAAAGCAACATTATGAACAACACTAGAATTCGATCCCTTTACGGCACTTTTAATTGCATTTTTCTGCGCACTCAATACAATTTCATAGATAACTTTTTGCTCATTAGAAAATTTACCACCTATTGGAATAGTTCTTGTTATGTCTCCATTGTAATAATCAATTAGTGAACAGCCAGCATCCACCAATAATAAATCTTCCTTCTTCAAGGGCGAGTTATTTGAAGTGTAATGCAAAATACAGGCATTATCTCCTGATGCAACAATTGAGTTATAAGCTGGTCCTCTAGCCCCTTTTTCTAAGAAGAATCCTTCAAGAAGACCCTGAATTTGTCTTTCATTTTTCTTTGATGAGATAGATTCTCTAACTAGTTCATGAGCTTCGGCTGAAATTTGTATAGCTTCTCTCATTCTCTTAATCTCAAATTCACTTTTAATTAATCTCATCTCATTTAAATAAATTTCTGGAGATTTTATAGAATTTGCACCAATCCCTGACCTTGAACGATTTTCAAGTTGTTGTGAAAATATCTCAAGTACTATTTTCTCTATTATTGGATACTTTCCAATTGAAAAAACAATTTCATCAGAACCATTTACATAAGCTGGGAGTAAATCTCTTAATTCGTTTATTGAGTGAGCCTTATCAGCCTTGAACTCTTTTTCAGCGCCTTCTAAACCCCATCTAAAGCCATGCCAGACTTCGCTTATAACATCTTTAGGAGCGACAAACATAATAAATCTCTCTCCCTTTGGCTTATGTGATAAGAAAAGAGCGATTGCATCTGGCTCATCGAAACCTGTTAAATACCAAAAATTACTATCTTGCCTAAAAGGATATTCACAATCAGCATGATGCTTTACAAGATTAGCCCCAGGGATAATAGCAGCTTTGCCACCTAATTTATTTAGGAATATTTCTCTTCTTTCTTCAAAAACTTTGTGGTCTGGTTTAAACATAAATTGTGTATTGGCGTGTTTTAAAAAAAAATGGAAGAATGAATTAAATCAGATTTAGTACCTTATCTAGTTTAATGGAACCAAGTGCTTACGGTTTGTTTTTACTTATAGCAATCATTTTAATTGGATCAGCATGTTGTTCGGGAGTAGAAGCGGCTTTTTTAGCCGTAAATTCAATTAGAATTTTAGAAATTGCCTCTAGACAAAAGCCAAAAAGTTCTGCAAATCAACTTCTAAAACTTAGAAAACATCTTGGGCGGACGCTAACTGTAATTACTATTACTAATAATGGATTTAATATAATTGGCAGTCTTATTTTAGGAGTATACGGAGCATTGGTAATTAATAGCAGTTTTGGTTTGACCCTTTTTTCAATAGCTTTTTACATATTAGTTGTTTTAGTAGGAGAAGTACTACCAAAAGCTCTTGGCACAAAATTTTCAGTTCAAATAGCATTATTATCTGTTCCTATCTTGCGAATATTAAATACTTTAATGAGGCCATTCTTAATATTAATAGAACAGATATTTCCGGTTATTACAGCAGAAAACGAAATTGCAACTGATGAAGAAGAAATTAGACAAATGGCAAAAATTGGAAGTCAAAAAGGTTTTATAGAAGCTGATGAGGCAGCAATGATATTCAAAGTTTTTCAACTAAATGACTTGAAAGCTAAAGACTTAATGACCCCTAGGGTATCGGCACCTTGTCTTGATGGGTCTTCAAATCTTGATGAAATTTCAAAACTTATAATGTCTGACAGCTCTCCATGGTGGGTTATTTTGGGAGATAAAGTTGACAAAATACAAGGGGTAGTAAAGCGTGAAAAAATGCTGACAGAGTTAATTAATGGGGAAAATAAAAAATTATTATCAGAAATTTGCGAACCTGTGGACTACATTCCCGAAATGATTAAAGCAGATCAATTATTAACTAAATTTGACAAGAATCATAAAGGAGTGAAAGTAGTAGTAGATGAATTCGGGGGATTTGTGGGAATTATTGGTGCAGAAGCTGTGTTATCTGTATTAGCCGGGTGGTGGAAGAATAAATCATGAAACAATTTAAAATTAAAGAAAATTATTTACTGTTAAAAAAATGGTGGGAGACTATTGAACTTACCAATTATGAAAAAAGTTTTCTTAATAGAGAAATAATTTCTTTTAATCAACAACTTTTAAGACTCAAAGAAAAAAAAATAAGAATTGGCGCATATGGCAAATCAGGTGTCGGAAAATCTTCCGTTTTAAATTCTTTATTAAAAAAAGAAATATTCAAAACAGATATTATTAATGGGACCACAAAAGAAATAAAATCGGAAACTTGTACTCTTAAAGATCAAACACTCAATAGTTTAGAGTTGCTAGATTCTCCAGGATTTGATTTCTGCAATATTAAATTCCCAGATAAAGTTTACTCTTACATAAATCAATCAGATCTTATTCTTTTTATAGTTTCGGGAGATTTAAATAGAAATGAGTTAAACGAAATTAGCTCTTTTATAAAAGATGGAAAAAAAATTATTTTAATTTTAAACAAAATCGATCTATTTAATAAAAATGAATTAAAAGAAATAATTGAGAATATAAAGTTTAAGCTTCCAAAAGATTTAAATATTCCAATAATTATTAATAATGAAAACAATCTTAAAAATTACATAGCAAAATTAATCAATCAATATGGTGAGATACTATTAACATTAAATTCTATTCAACTAGCTGACAAATTGTTTCTGCGAATAAAAGAGCAAAGGTTGAAAAGAAGGCAGAAATTAGCTCAATCAACTATTGGTAAATTTTCGACTATAAAGGCATCCGCAGTAGCCCTTAATCCTTTTATTTTATTTGATATTGCTGGTAGTTTTGCACTAGATACTGCATTGATTAACGAATTAAGTAAGATTTATGGCTTAAAGTTGAAAGGTGAATCTACAAGAAAAATATTTAAAAATATATCCATTAATAATTTATGTTTGGGAGTCACTCAAGTCGGGCTAAATACCTCTTTCAACCTTATTAAGAAAGTCATTCTTTTAACAGCACCTTTTACTAACGGGCTTTCATTATTACCTTATGGACCCATAGCAATTATTCAAGCAGCAATAGCAATCCAATCTACAAAAATCCTTGGGAAATTAGCAGCCAAAGAAATATTTAAAAGAAGCAAAGCTTCGTTTATAGAACCATATATATTGATTCAAAATATTAATTTTAATGAGCCAGAGATTTTTAAACATATAAATATCTATTTATCAAAAAGAAATTTAAATAATAATTTTGTAAACATTCTACCTTAAAACTTAAAATGAGAAAAAACATTGCATTATTTGGTACAAGTGCTGATCCACCTACTATTGGACACAAAAAAATCCTTGAAGAATTATCCAAAATTTATGCTTTTACCATTAGCTATGTGAGCAACAATCCCCAAAAAGAGCATATAGAGGATATCTCTATTCGTAGCCAATTATTAAAAACTCTTATTGATGATTTAGATAATCCGAAAATTTTATTTAATCAAAAAGTAAGTAGCCAATGGGCAGTAGATTCAATCAAAAAATGTAAAGAAATTTATAAATTTAATAATTTAGATTTTGTTATTGGGAGTGATTTAATTAAAGATATTTTCTACTGGAAAAAATTTTGACAAAATTATTTTAGAGGTGAGTTTTTTTATAATTTTAAGAGAAGGATATCCTGTTGAATCAAAAACTCTTAAAATGTTAGAAAATTATAAAGTGAATTTTAAGATTTCAACCATCAAAATCCCAAACAGTTCAAGTTCTAACTTTAGATTAAATTTTAATTGTTCTTATTTACCAAAGTCGTTAATAGATATAGTTAAGAAGAATAATTTATATGAATCCATTAAATTAGTTGAATGAAGTTTTTACTTGCTCAAATAAATCCAGTTGTTGGAGATTTAGAGGGCAATGCAAAAAAAATACTTTATATTGCTTCGAAAGCTAGCTCAACTTCTGCTGATTTAGTTCTTACTCCAGAATTATCACTATGGGGATATCCAGCAAACGACCTACTTCTAAAAAAAAATTTAATCAAAAATCAATATCAAATTCTTGACAAATTAGCTTTAGATATTAATAAAAAATATGGAAACTTGAGTATTACAGTAGGTATAGCTGAGATAATAAATGATTCTTTTTTCCCAAATCTTTATAATTCTATTGCAATGCTCGAGCGCGGTGAATGGAAAATAATTGCTCGTAAAATTATTCTTCCCACCTATGAGGTATTTGATGAAAAAAGATACTTTAGATCAGAAGAAAAAGTTTCCGTATTAACAAAAGAAATTAATAATAAAACTTGGCGACTTGGCTTTACTATATGTGAGGATTTATGGGTCAACAAAAATATAGAAGGTAGAGGAATTCATAAAAAAAATCCTATTATTGATTTAAAGAAAAAAAATGTTGATATCTTAGTGAACTTATCGGCCTCCCCATATACCTTCAAAAAGTTAGAGCTAAGATCCAAAGTTTCCTGTTTTGCTGCTCAATATCTTCAAGTACCGCTGATATATGTAAACCAGATTGGAGCAAATGATAATTTAATTTTTGATGGAAATAGTTTTATTCTTGATAAGAATGGATCTAAAATTAAGCAATTAAAATCTTTTTCAGAAGACCTATCCAGTTGGGACATTGAGCAAACAAAACCTCAAAAAGATAAATTTGAAAAATCTGAGATGTCATCAATTTTTGATGCATTAGTCCTTGGTGTTAGGGATTATGCTCAAAAATGTGGTTTCAAAAAAGCTTTAATTGGACTAAGTGGTGGCATTGATTCAGCACTAGTTTCAGTAATTGCGACAGCTGCTCTTGGCAGTAATAATATTTATTGTGTTTCAATGCCCTCTAAGTGGAGCTCATCTCATTCCAAGAGTGATGCGAAAGATTTAGCGAGAAGATTAAAAATAAATTTCAATAGCATCCCAATTGAAAATTTGATGAGCTCTTTTGAAGAATCTTTTATAAATTCCATATCTTTCGAGATGGCTGAAATAACAAATCAAAATATTCAATCAAGAATCAGAGGAACGCTTCTGATGGCTTTAGCAAATCAAGAAAAGCATTTATTACTTTCAACAGGAAATAAATCAGAACTAGCTGTAGGATATTGCACACTTTATGGAGATATGAATGGAGGATTATCGGTAATTGGGGATTTATATAAAACTAATGTTTTTAAATTATGCAATTGGCTTGATAGTGAAGATTCAATTAATCATAGAAAATCATATATGTTAGATACTAATGTAGATATTATTGGAGAAAATATACGTACGAAAGCTCCAAGTGCCGAATTAGGTCCTGATCAATTAGATACTGATTCTCTCCCGCCCTATTCAATTTTAGATGAGATTCTTAAAGGGATTATTGAAGAGAAAAAAGATGTAAAGCAACTTGAAGAAAATGGTTATAAAAAAGAATTAATTTTAAAAATAATCTCACTTATAAAAAAAGCGGAATTCAAAAGAAAGCAGGCTCCCCCTATCCTAAAACTGAGCAGTCAATCATTAGGAAGCGACTGGAGAATGCCAATTGCAATATCTTATTAATCACTATAAGAACACTGCTGAATTTTTTTTAAAGGCCGTTTAATTGACTTAAAATTGATACCTTTTTTGATAGCAAGAATTATGCCTGCAGCTTCTAAATAATTATCCACTTCAAAAAGATTGGGATAATCATAAAACTCATTTGTCACTTTTAATGTATTTTGATTTTTTACAGAGATAATATTTAAACCTTTTTCAATCCCTGCTAATACTGCTTCTCCACCTAGTGCCCCATTAGGAACAACAATAGATTCAATCTGATCAGGGTGTATTGAGATTAATTCATTTTTAGCGGGCAATTCAACAATGTCAGGTGCATTGCTTAACCCAATCAGTACTGATGGTAAAAAGGTGTATCCTATTTCCTCTGCAGCTGCACGAGGATCTAAATTTTCATTCAATTCAATTGGGTTTAAAGCAGGTGCGTGAGCACAGGGAACTTTTAAATATTTGCTAATTAAATGACTTATAACTGCTTCGACTCCAGAAATAGGATCAACCCCTTGCCCCTCTCGATATATATTTGTTTCTAAAGAATCTGAATCATCTGGAAATTTTGCCACAATTGCTATTGCCGTAACTCCTTTTTCTATTAAACATTTTCCAGCATCAATTAGAGTATCAGGATTTTCAATTGTGCCGCCACTGATTTTTGAAGAATCAGGCTCAATAAATACGTTTAATGGCTTTTTTGTAATCATATAAGAATGAATATTAATACCTAAAGTAGAAACACATGCATCAGCAACTTGTAAATGTCTCACTAATATTTCTTTTTCAATAGCTGAATCAAAAATTATTCCAATTTTCTGTTGCTTTACCCTTTTTAAAGCGATTTCTCCTTTAGCAAGTACTTTGAATCTAACCTATAACAAAGCCAGACAAGCAGCTATTACTCAAGAAATATTAGAAGTTGTAGGAGGTTCAGCAGTTTAGTAATTAGATTGAGGATATGCCTGAGTACAATATCAAAGTTCAATTTGAGCACAAGACTTTAAGTTTTTTATGTTCTGATGATCAAGATATTATTTCAGCGGCAAAAATGAATGGTATAGATTTACCAAGTAGTTGTTGTTCAGGAGTTTGTACAGAT
>CACBBI010000015.1 GCA_902537445.1 uncultured Prochlorococcus sp. | reverse complement strand
GAATCTTACATAAACTTCTAATTAATGAATTTAAGGAAAATGAAATAAGGTTGATATCTAAAAATCCTGATAATGATGAATCAGAAAAACTATTTATTTCTCCATGGACAATTCCTGGATTTGATTTCACTAATCTTATAAACCAGTACTGTATTTTTAATATGATAATAAATGGTAAGAAATCAAAGAAAAATAATATTAATACAATAAATATATCGGAAAGTAATTCATTAGACTTAGTAAATTGGGATATTTTTAATTCATCAATTTCAAAGAATCTAGAAATATTATTTAACAAGTTTGTAATAGATAAACTTAATGAATTCAAGTACAAAGTTAACCAATATAAATCTAATATGATAAATATAAAAAAAGTAAGAAAAGCAGAAAAATTACTAGGTAATATTTATAGTGGGTTTATATTATCAGTGCAATCATATGGATTCTTTGTTGAGATATCCGAATTAAATGTAGAGGGTTTAGTACACGTCAGTACTCTTAATAATGATTGGTATGAATATAGATCAAGGCAAAATCAATTGATTGGAAGAAAATCTAAAAAATCATACAAAGTAGGTGATGCAATAGAAGTGAAAATCATAAAAGTCGATATTCTTAAATATCAAATTGATTTAGAATTAACATAAATAAATTTCTCATAAATATATATTATGGAAATATTAGTAAAAAATTTAAGATAACTTTTAAGGATTATGTTTAAGAAAAAATTTTTATTATTAAATCTTATTTTTATAATAATTTTTCAAATTATATTATATACAAATAATAATCAGAAGACTTCATTTAGATACTTTAAATGGACTCTCCAAGAAGTCAGCATAGGTAAGTTAATCAGTATTTCATTTTTTTCTGGTTTATTGGTAAGTACTTTATTAAATACAACAATTACTAGTACTAGTTTCAGAAAAAAAACATTCGAAAATGTGGAAGATGATTTTGTATCTGATAATAATGAGGAAGAAATGGCACCAAACTTTGACATGCCGCCACAAAGGGATATTAGAGAAACTCAACCAACAATTTCTGTTAATTACAGAGTAGTCAAAAATATGAATGATAATAATTTAAAAAAAGATCAAAGTTATTCGAATCGAGATATTAAAGATGACTGGGATAATGCTGATAATGATTGGTAGAAAATTAATTAATTAAAAAATGTTTTTTTAATTTATAATGGAGTAAATAGTTTTTTTTATGGAAGAAAATTTAGACAAAAGTAAAGACTCAAATAAAGAAATATCTGAAAACACTACTAAATCAAACTCTGAGGAAATAAAAGGACCTAAATCAGAAAAAGTTATCAATATGGATATAAATAATGGTGATTCTGCTACTAAAGTTGTTATAAAAAATGAAACTAATACTCCCGAAAAACCTATAACAAAACCAATAAAAGAACTCCCAGTAGAGAAAAAGCCCTTCCAAGAATTTATTAACATACACCTAATTCCTTCCCTTACTGAGGAAATTAATCAAAGAGGATTAGAAATTAATAATATTAACCTCACTAACACAAATAGACCTATTGCTGGAGATAAATGTTGGGTAATAAATTGTGAAATTAAAGATACATGTAACTTTTGGTTATCCTTTGAGAAGGATGACATTAGTTCATTAAAAAGTATTTCTTTATCAAAACCTAATCAAAAACCAAGTATTATTGAATCTTTTCTTATTGACGAAAAAAGAATTACCCTAAAATTAATTATTTCAAGAGTACTTCAAAGATTGAATGGGCAAAAGTTAATAGGAGTTAATTAGAAAAACAATAACACCAAGTTAACTTTTCCCTCGAAAATACAAATCATAGTAAATAATAGTATTAATAAACCTAATAAAAGATGGCTCAATCAACTGTTGAATCAAAAAATAAAAAAGATATTAATAATGGAAAGATACCTGCAAAAGAAACAATTTTGTCCCCAAGATTCTATACAACAGACTTTGAGGCCATGGAAAATATGGATTTATCCATAAACGAGGACGAATTGGAAGCTATATGTGAGGAATTTAGGAAAGATTACAATAGACATCATTTTGTAAGAAATAGTGAATTTGAAGGCGCTGCAGAAAAATTAGATCCTGAGACAAGAGAGCTTTTTGTTGATTTTCTTGAGGGAAGTTGTACTTCAGAATTTTCAGGCTTTTTACTTTATAAGGAACTTAGTAAGAGAATTAAAGTCAAAAACCCTCTACTTGCTGAATGTTTTGCTCATATGGCCAGAGATGAAGCAAGACATGCAGGGTTTTTAAATAAATCAATGAGTGACTTTGGACTTCAGTTAGATTTAGGTTTTTTAACAGCCAATAAAGATTACACTTATTTCCCTCCAAGAAGTATTTTTTACGCTACTTATTTATCCGAAAAAATAGGTTATTGGAGATACATAGCAATTTATAGGCATCTCGAAAAGAACCCTGATAGCAAAATTTTTCCACTATTTAATTACTTTGAAAATTGGTGTCAAGATGAAAATAGACATGGGGATTTCTTTGACGCATTAATGAAAGCACAGCCACGTACTGTTAAATCTTTAAGCCAAAAAATTACTATTGGCGGCTCTACTTTTACACACCCGTTATTTGATTACTTCCATAGGTTTAGATATTTTTTGAATAATCTTCCATTAACATCCAAGTTATGGTCTAGGTTCTTTCTATTAGCTGTATTTGCAACTATGTATGCAAGGGATTTGGGAATTAAAAAAGATTTCTACAGTTCTTTAGGTTTAGATGCCAGAGATTATGACCAGTTTGTTATTAATAAAACAAATGAAACTGCAGCTAGAGTTTTCCCTGTAGTAATGGACGTTTATGATAAATCTTTTTATGGAAGATTAGATAAAATAGTAGAGAATAATAAGGTTCTTTCCGATATTGCAAACAGTGATGGAAATAAAGTATCTAAAACTTTTAAAAAATTACCTAAATATTTATCAAACGGTTACCAATTATTAAGACTATACTTATTAAAACCTCTTGATAGCAAAGATTTCCAACCTTCGATTAGATAATCTTTAATACAGAGAAGATTTATAGACACATATGCTTTCGTCACAAATCAAATCAAATGAAATCATTTTTGGTAGTTGCAATAAAGATTTATTAGAAGAAATTATTTTCTACGGCATTGGACTTGGTGCTGATTTTATAGAAATATTTATAGAGAATACTGACAACTCAAGCGTTTTAGCTGAAGAAGATTTTATTACAAGTGTAAGTCCATCATTTGGAAGGGGTGCTGGCATAAGAATCTTCAAGGGAACAAAGGATGGATTTGTAAGTACAAATGATTTAACAAAGCATGGCTTGATGAGATCGGTATCTCAGGCTATTGAGATGTTAGACATAACAGACAATAAAAGAGAAGTATTTAACGGTTTAAATAAACACAGGGACTATAGTTTATCCAAGAAAAAATGGATTAATGAAGTCCCATCTATTCATGAGATAAGTGAAAAACTACTAGTCAGCACAAAGTCTTTAAAAAAAAATAATAAAATAATAACTAGAAAAGGAAGTTACTCAAGAAATCTGCAAGAAGTAATTATAGCCTCTAGTGATGGAACCTATGTCTCAGATATTAGATTGCATCAGACAGTTGGACTCAATGTAATTGCAAGTGATGCCCAATATAGATCTAGTGGAAGTAGAAGATTTGGATCGTCAGGAATGCCTAATGAATTTAGATTATGGGATCACGAAAAAGCAGCCAATGATGTGTTTGAAAGTTCAATGAACATGTTGTATGCAGATTATGTTGATGCAGGACAAATGCCTGTTGTATTAGCTAATAAATTTGGTGGCGTTATATTCCATGAAGCCTGTGGTCATTTACTTGAAACTACTCAAATAGAGAGAGGAACAACACCATTTGAGAATAAATTGAATGAAAAAATTGCACATGAATCTGTAACAGCAATAGATGAAGGGATATCAGAAGGATCCTTCGGTTCATTATCAGTAGATGATGAGGGTATGGAACCCGAAAAATCAGTTCTTATAAAAGATGGAATTTTAAAAAAATTTATATCCGACAGGGCAGGTGAATTAAGAACTGGCCATAAAAGAACAGGTAGTGGAAGAAGACAAAATTATTCTTTTGCTGCAGCTTCAAGAATGAGAAATACTTATATAGCTAAAGGTGAGCACTCAAAAGAGGATTTAATCAATAGTATTAGTGATGGTCTTTACTGCAAATCAATGGGTGGTGGAAGTGTAGGTGCTACAGGACAATTTAATTTTGCGGTAGAAGAAGGATATCTTATTAAAAACGGAAAATTAACTTCTCCAGTAAAGGGAGCAACTTTGATTGGTGAGGCTAAAGAAGTTATGCCAAAGATATCAATGTGCGGAAATGACCTCGAATTAGCTCCTGGATTCTGTGGATCAATTAGTGGAAGTGTAAACGTAACTGTTGGCCAACCTCATATTAAGGTTGATTCAATCACTGTTGGTGGAAGATAGGATATGGATTCAAGAGAAATTACTACTCAAATCTCTAAAGCTGCAGATTTCCTTAATCTTAAAAAATGGGATTATGGTGCGAGCTTTTCTAATGATTATTCTGTGCAAGTAGATAAAGGTGAGGCTAAACAACTTAAGGCATCACAAAAGCAAATTTTAACTTTAAGAGTTTGGAACGAATCTAATTTAGTGGGCATTACAACAACTAGTGATATCAGTGAATCTGGTATTAAAAAGGCTCTGAATCAAGCAAATATTGCATCTGATTTTGGCAACAAGAATGAAAGAACAGAATTCTCGCCATTAGCCAAGGATCCTATTGAAGTTAAGGACGCAAAAAAAAGAAATCCTGTTGGAATTAAAAAATTACTTACGCTTTTAAGAGAAGCAGAAGTAAAACTATTAGAAAGCCATAAATCCATAAAATCTGTTCCGTATAATGGTCTATCTGAGAGTTTTTATGAGAGAGTTTATGCAAATAGTGATGGTGCCTTTCGGAGTTATACCAAAAGTCAAGCCGCACTTTATTTATATGCAAGAGCAGAAGAGAAGAATAAGAAACCTCGTAGCTCAGGTTCTGTAAAACTTGGATATGGAGTTGAAGATATAGACATAGAGTCGTGTATTAAAGATGCCTCTAATAAAACAATTTCTCATTTAAATTATTCATCTATTAAAACTGATAAATATTTAATATGTTTTTCCCCAGAGTCATTTTTAACGATCATTAATGCCTTTAGCTCAATGTTTAATGCCAGAAGCATTTTAGATGGGGTTAGCTTATCTAATAAAAATTCCATTGGAGAGAAGTTATCTACAGAAGCACTTAATATTTATGATGATGGTCTTCACGAAAAGAATATTTCTTCATCACCATTTGATGGAGAGGGAACTCCTACAAAAAAACTATGTTTAATTAACAAAGGGAGAATTGAAAATTTTATACATTCTGAATCAACTGCAAGGATATTTAAAACAATCCCAACAGGCCACGCTGGACTAGGATCAAAAGTCTCAGTATCTCCTGATTGGATAGTAGTTGAGAAATCAAAGGAATACTCTGATCTTAAAACATCATTAGATCACTCTACTTATGAGGGAGAATTTGTTTATATTGAAGAATTAAATGCAATTCATGCAGGTGTAAGAGCAAGTCAAGGTTCATTCTCTCTTCCATTTGATGGATGGCTCTATAAAAACGGTAAAAAAATCTCAATAGAATCTGCCACTGTAGCAGGTGATATCAAATATCTTTTGAAAAATATAGTAAATATCGAATCAAGCCAAGAGGTAACAACAAGTGGAATTTCTCCACATATTTGGGTAGATGAATTATCAATAACTGGTGACGCGTGAGAATTATATTCTGGGGAACACCTGAATATTCAATTCCTAGTCTTGAAATTTTTATTAAATCTAAGCACGAGGTAATTGCAGTAGTTAGCCAACCGGATAAGAAGAGATCTAGGGGAAATAAATTAATAGCCTCACCTGTAAAAAGCATTGCTGAGAAAGAATCTATAAAAATTTATACTCCAGAAAAAATCAGGGGAAATATAGATTTTATAAATGAAATTAAATCACTTTCTTGTGATTTATTTATTGTTATAGCTTACGGGAAAATTTTACCCAAAGAGATATTGGAGATCCCAAAATTTGGTTGTTGGAACGCACATGCTTCATTACTTCCAAGATGGCGTGGTGCCGCCCCTATTCAATGGTCCCTAATAAAAGGCGATGAATTTACTGGTGTAGGAATTATGAAAATGAATGAGGGACTAGATACTGGCAACATATTGTTGGAAGAAAAAATTAAAATCAATAATAACGATAATTTAAATACACTATCGGAAAAACTTAGTATTTTATCGGCAAAATTATTTTTAAATGCTACATCTTTACTCGAAGAAAATATTAATAAAAATACTAAAACTCAATTAACAAAACAAAATACCCTTGGAAGAGAAATTACTTACGCAAGAATGATTGAAAAATCAGACTTTAAAGTTGATTGGGGTAATGAGGCAATTAAAATATCTCAAAAAATAAAAGCATTATACCCACGAGCAAATACAAATTTTAGAGGTAAGAACCTTAAAATACTTAAAATCAAAGTTTTGACTAGTGATGTAATTAAAAATGAAAAATACCTTTTCATGAGTAATTATTCAGGACCAGGTATCATTCTTGCTTTAATTGAAAATGAAGGAATAATAATTTCAACTAAAACTGATCCGATTATTTTGTTAGAAGCGAAACTGGAAGGCAAAAACATTTCTAGCAAAAAGCAATTAATACAACAGTTAAAGCCATCAGTAGGTGAATATCTCTCAAGTTAAGTTTTAGATTCTTTTTTAGAGAATCCCCAAATGAAAGCAAAAAGAATCAAAATATAAAAATAATAGTCTGGAAGAACAGATTCTGTAATTAACGTATTTAGTAATAGTTTAATCCCAACTATTAAAATTGCTACGTAACCGGCTGTTTCTAATCTAGAAAATATATCCAGAAGTTTTAGAAAAATCCCAGATGTAAATCTTAAGGCTAATACTCCAATCACTGCTCCAAATATAATTAATATGTATTGATCGCTGATAGCCACTGCAGTAGTGATACTGTCTATGGAAAATGCAAAATCAGTAATTGAAAGAAGCGCTACAACCCTTAAGAACCTAAAATTATTTTTATTATTATCTGTCCTATTTTCAGCGTTTTCTATATCTGAATTTAAAAAAACATTAGAGAAGAATAAGTATATTAAATAAAAACCAGCAAAAACTCTAATAAGAATAAACCTTAGAAGAACATTAGATAATATAATGAGAATAATTCTAAATAATAAAGATATTGTAATACCAATATTTAAGGCTCTTGACCTTAATTCTGAACTGTCGAGGGATTTTGTAAGAGAAGCTAGTGCAACAGCATTATCTGCCGATAATAATAATTCTAAAGCTATTAATATTGGTAAAAGTGTAAAGATTTCGTACCAACTGTCTACCTGATCTAGTGTGGGTATTAAAGAATTTATTGCGGCTGAATCCATCAAATATTATTCACAATCAGTATAAAATCTAATATAATGTATCGGATATTTGTAATCAAGATTGATAACTATAAATGAGTTTAAATACTTTAGTTGATTATATTTCGAACTCACAAATTACTTCTGAATTAATAAAAAGAATTTCAAAAAATAATGAATTAAATATTGTTGGTTCAAGTAGATATGCAAAATCAATAATCTTAGATAGCATCGCAAAAAAAGAGGAAAAGAATATATTACTAATTTGTCCTAATGTAGAAATTGCCTACAAATGGATTGGTTATTTTGAAAGTATTAATGATAAAGAAGTTTTATATTATCCCCCAACAGAACATCTACCATATGCATCAATTAATAAATCTAAAGAGATTGAATTTAGTCAACTTACTGTTTTATCTAAATTAATAAAAAAAGAGAAAAATGAATTTAATATTGTTATATCAACAGAGAGATCACTACAACCTCATCTAATAAATAAAAACTTGTTAATCCAAAACAAGTTACATTTGCGAAAAGGGGTTCAAATTGAGATTCAGGAATTAGCAAATAAACTTACTTTGCTGGGATATACGAAGGATAATGTAACTTCAACAGAGGGATTCTGGAGTAGGAGAGGGGAAATAATAGATATTTATCCTGTAAATAATGAGTTTCCTATAAGATTAGAATTTTTTGATAATATAATTGAGAAAATAAGAGAATATGATCCCCAGACACAGAAAACATTAGAAAGTATCAATAATATTGAAATAATACAGGCTGGATTTGATTTGTTAATAAAAGATAAGTTAAATAATTTATCTAAGAACAGTATTTTTAATTCAGAAGATATAAATAAAAATAATCTTGATCGTTATCTAGGAATAATTGAAAAAAACCCATCAAATATAATAGATTTTATAAATAGCGAAACAATTCTTGTAATTGATGAATTAGAAGATTGTAAAAAATTCGCAAATAATTGGTACCTAGATTCAGAAAGTAATTTTGATAATTGTGCGCATGAATTAAATGTGAACCTTAAAAATAATAATATTAATTTAGAGGCCAAACCCAATTTGCATTTAAAGTTTGACGAAATATTAAATTCACTAGAAAATTTTAATTTAATAAAATTTTATGAATTTGAATCTAAAGTCAATATTAATAATAGGTTTTTGTTAAATGATAAAAGATTAAATTCATACTCTAAAAATATAGGAAAATTATCCAATGACATTAATAAAAATATAAAAAATAATGAAAAAGTATGGATATTATCAGCACAGCCATTGAGAACTAGGACTTTACTTTTTGAGCACGAATGTAATACAAATTTCTTAAACAATCCTAATGATAATGATGAAGCATTTAAGTTAATTAATAATTCAACTCCTTTAATTTTAAAAAATAAGAACAACTATGAAATCGAGGGTTTTTATCTTCCGATATGGAAAGTTGTCCTTATAACAGATAAAGAATTATTTTCACAACAATCTCTTTTTAATAATGTATTCATAAGAAGAAAAAAAAGAAGTGTAAATTCAAATATAAATGTAAATAAGATTAGTCCTGGTGATTTTATAGTTCATAAAAATCATGGAATAGGAAAATTTCTAAAAATAGAAAAAATAAATATAACTGGAGATTCAAGAGATTATTTAGTGATTCAGTATCAAGATGGGAAGATAAGTGTCGCCGCTGATCAACTTGGTAGTGTTAACAGGTATAGATCAAGCGGAAAAATAAAGCCAAAAATCAATAAATTAGGAGGGACAGAATGGGAAAGAATAAAAGATAAAAATAAGAAGCAAATTAAAAAAGTTGCTGTCGATATTTTAAAACTTTATGCAAAGAGAGAAAAATTAAAGGGGTACATTTACCCAGAAGATGGTCCTTGGCAAGATGAATTAGAGGAATCATTCCCATATCAACCAACACCTGATCAAATTACTGCAGTAGAAGAAATAAAATCTGATATGGAAAGCGATAAGCCAATGGACAGGCTAGTTTGTGGAGATGTAGGATTTGGCAAAACAGAAGTTGCTGTTAGGGCTATCTTTAAGGCTATTACTTCAGGCAAACAGGTAATATTACTAGCACCAACAACAATCCTAGCTCAGCAACATTGGAGAACAATAAACAATAGATTTTCACCTTACCCAATAAAAGTATCATTACTAAATAGATTCAAAACCGTTAATGAAAGAAAGGAAATCTATGCAGGTTTGAAAAATAACAAAATTGATTTAGTTGTAGCTACGCACCAAATTTTAGGAAAAGAAATAGAAATTAAAAACTTAGGACTACTTGTTATTGATGAAGAACAAAGATTTGGAGTAAGGCAAAAGGAAAAAATTAAAAAAATCAAAACCAACATAGACGTTTTAACTCTCTCGGCAACTCCAATTCCAAGGACTCTCTATATGAGCTTATCTGGACTAAGACAAATGAGCTTACTAAATACTCCTCCTCCATCAAGAAAATCAATAAAAACATATTTATCTGAAATAGATATGGATGTTATAAGAACTGCCATTAATCAAGAACTTGATAGGGGAGGTCAAATTTTTTATGTTCTTCCAAGAATTTCTGATATTGATCAAGCTGTAAACAAATTAAAAAATATGTTTCCAAGTTTAAAGTTTATTGTTGCTCATGGGCAAATGAACGAAACAGAGCTTGAAAATGCAATGATTGCCTTTAATAATGGAGAAGTAGATCTAATGATATGCACAACAATAATTGAAAGTGGATTAGACATCCCTAAAGTAAATACAATCATTATTGAAGATTCTCACAAATTTGGTCTTTCACAACTTTATCAACTTAGAGGAAGAGTTGGCAGAAGCGGTGTACAAGCACATGCTTGGTTATTTTATCCAAATATAAATAAAATTAATGACGCCGCGAAACAAAGATTGAGAGCTATAAAAGACTTTTCAGAACTAGGAAGTGGATACCAACTTGCAATGAAAGATATGGAAATAAGAGGTGTTGGTAGTTTACTAGGAGAAGAACAAAGTGGAAAGGTTAATGCTATTGGATATGATTTATATATAGAAATGCTCCATGAGGCTATTTCAGAAATCAGTGGGCAAGAAATACCTGAAGTTAACGACACACAAATTGATCTACCAATAAATGCATTTATACCTGCAACATGGATATTAAACAGAGAAGAGAAGCTTGAGGCTTATAAATCTGCTACTGAATGTTCAAATAATGATGAATTAACTGAATTAGCTACAGACTGGGTGAATAGATATGGAAACTTACCCAAACCTGTTGAGTCCTTAATTATGATAATGAGACTAAAATTGCTAGCTAAAAAATGTGGTTTTAATAAGATCAAGCTCAAAAAGCCAAACATCTTGATAGAGACAAAATTAAAAAATTCTACTTTTAAAATTCTTAAAAATTCATTGCCAAGTAGTGTTCAAAATAAATTTAATTTTAATGAAAGCGAACAATTATCAATCATCACCATAAGGGGTTTAGGTGCAACTGAAATTCAAAATCAAATTGATCAACTAATGTTGTGGTTCGGGTCTTTTGAAAGAGAAATAAAGAATTTCGATAGAGAACTTATTAAAAGAGAATAAATTATTAAATAATTATTTAAAATCCGCGAATCAGTTTGATTTCGGTTAGGTTTATAAAAATTTATTTATTTTATGGGTGAATATATAGACGTCGGAATTCAATCTTCGATTTTACCCTTATCAATTATTCTTTCATCAATTGTACTTGGAATATTTGCATTATTTGGAGAAGGAACAGAAAATGATGATGATGATTCTGATTCAGGAAGTGGTGGTTTAATGCAACCTATTTGAAATTATTTATAAACAATTTGTTTTGACTTTCTCTTAGATACTCTAAATATCCTATTAAAAGAACCTATCATTAAAATAAGAGCAGCAAAAGAAGATACAAAAATAAAAATCACCAAGAATATTTCATAGAGATATGAAAAGAGATCAATTAATAATAAAAAAGATTTATTGAATGTCGAAGGTAGATTTTTTAAAAGCAAGTTTTTATTAGGAATTAAATAATTTATATAAACTAATAAAACACTCAAAATAAACAAAAAGAAAGATTCAGTAAATAGTCTTCTTTTAGATTTTCTTCTTAAATTTAATTTTTTTTTAAAAATATATTTATCAGATTTAATATTTAAATTTGGTATGTTTAAATCTGCCATAAATCAAAGTTCAAAGAATCAATTTGAATAACTCTGAAAAGAAATTAACCTATAGTATCGTGTTTGTATCCAAGATGCTAATTGCTCTTTATTCAGGATTTATTAGTTCTTTTTTTTCTATATTTTCAAAAGGACTATAAAAATAAATAAAAGAAGAAGAGAATAGTATTAAAGAGCAAATTGCAATAAAAGGTGGAATAAGGAAATTGAAAAATTTAACTTTTTCATTTAACCCCAATCTTAATTTTTTAGGAATTTTAGTAGGTATATAAGTTTTTTTTATTCTTACTTTAGGCGATTCATTTAACTGATCAAAACAATTTAAGGTATCCGAAAGCAATGAATTACCAATCTTTAAAACTAAAGGCTTTACATTTGGTTTAGAGCTCTTGAGAACAATATTATGTATGTGGAGATTATCGGCTTTTATATCGATTAATTTAGACTCATATATTGGGATTTCGTTTTTGATTAAAAGATTTGAATAAATATAAAAAGCATCCATAATAGGCCCTAAATGTTCAATTTTTCCTTCAATAAGTGGTTTATCAACTAAGGTTAATTTCCATTGAGAAATTATAGATATTTGATCTTTATTTTCATTATTGGAATAATCTGGCAATCCGATTATTTCGATACTTGCTGAAGATTGATGAAATGACAATTTGTTTTGCATAATATTAAAAATCGTATAAAAAATTCTTCAACTTTTGATAACCCTGATCTGAAATGCAAAAAGATAAAATAAGCAAAGATTTTATGATGATCTCATCATTTTCAGCTTGATTTAAAAGCTTTTTGACTCTCATACTATCTATATTAAATCTCTCTTTTATTAACTCAATAAATCTCTTATTAAAATCATTCCAAATAACTGAATTCTCTTCAATATCTTCTTTAGATTTCAGTATCTCTCTGATATAAGGATATAAATATTTAGACATTTCAACTGCAATTCTAATTAAGGCATCGAATTCGTTAGGTTTAATATTATTAGTTACATAAGATTTTCTCAATGGATTATTGTTCCTTAATTTCCAAATAGTCACTTTATTTGGTAAAACATTATTTAGATTAAGTCTATTTGATAAAGCGTAAAGGGACTGGATACCATTTAAGTCAATAGTTTCTAGTATTAATAATAATAAATCAAGCTTCTCTATAGATTTTCTTGATACCTGACTTCCTCTAGTTAAAACTTTAATTGTTCTTTATTAGAATATGGAATAATTATAACAGAATTATTAATCCATTTTTTGAAATAAAAATGAATATAACTTATCTAGTTCATCAATAGTTAGCATTCCATAACTCCATAATAATATTGGTAATGGAGTGTTATTTTTTCTAGATAATTTTATGCCTAGTTCAATAGTAGATTCATCCAAACCTAATACATTAAATAAATAATTTATCATTTCTCTAGATACATAATTATTCATAAATTCTATTTAATACTTGAGTAAATGAGTGATTTAGTCATTTGATTTAGGACTAATTTTCTTGTAAAAAGAAATTTATTTAAAAGTAAAAATGAAAATTTCCTAATTGGAAATAAAAAAACGTTTCTATTAGCAAAAATTGATATCAATGAGTCAGTTATAAAAATAGTTAAGATAATATCTAAAATCCTGCTTGAAAAATACTTAAATTTAAATAATATCAATTGCATTTTAGTAATAGCAGTATTTTTATTAAAAAGGTCATAAATAGTATTAACATCTCTCCAACATGTATTTAGACCCTGACCACCAACAGGATGAAATGTATGAAATGCATCTCCTACAAAAACTAATTTTTTAAAATTTAAAACTGGTAAATTTAAGGATAATGAAACAGGAAAAATATTAAATTCACCAATTATTTGGTCCAATTTAAATTCATCTGGCAAGATTGTTGATAAATTATCCATTAAAAAATTCTTGTCAGAATTTAATCTTTCAATTGCCTTTAATGTACTTGAAGTCCAAATTACTTGATATAAGTTTTTTTCTAAAGGTAATAATGCAAGTGGGCCTTCTTTTCTAAAAATTTCATAAGCTCGCTTTTCACAATGACCTCTGAGAGAAACTTTAAAAGTTAAACAAGACTGACTATAAGATTTTTTTATATCAACAAAATCTAAGAATTTTTTATCAAGTGAGTTTGCTCCTGTTGAAAAGAATTGATAATCAAATAATATTTTCTTACGTAACAATTTCTGTGGTGTCATAAAAAAAATATTTTCAAAATTATCAATCTCTTGAAAAAATACGTTCATGAGATCCGAATGTTTAACTACCCAGCCAATATTTTCAGCAGAACTTATATCATCATCTAAGTCAGAAGTTGATAAATTGGTAAAAGCAGAAGTTAAGCTATCTGAAATTGAAAGGGTATCAAAGCCAAATAAATATGGTTCTAATTTTTCCCAAAGTCTGAATTTAGATAAAATTTTTCTTGTTGAGTGAGTAATTGCATAAGTTTTATCTTTATCAATTAATCTATCTTTTGTTAATAAATCAGTTAAAAAAATATTGCAATCAAATTTTGAAAGTGCAATTGAAAGTAGTAAACCTGTGGGACCTGATCCAACGATTTTAAAATTGAATTTATTTTCCATTAGATTATATAAGCATCAACTATCTATTCAAATAAATATAGCAAATTTCCTCAAATGCTGGTCTTAATAAATAGGGGTACTCACCAACCCATAAGTTAATTTCAGGAAGCCAAGCATCGGTTAAATAAAAATCTCTGTCAAAATTACGGTTATCAGAAGTTATTAAACATCTAATGCTCGAACCCACCCTAATTTGACTGTGCTTATTTTCCATAGGAAAACTTAATTTTTCTAAATAACCATCTTCATCTTCTAATTCAAGTACTAACCAAGTCCTTTTGTTTTCAATAACTTCTAATCGACCTTGCCTATTAGATTGTTCTCTTGAACTTTCAATCTTTTCTGTTTTATAGATATCTGATATATAGCCATCAAATATAGAAAAAAATTTATATTTTCTTAATTGCAAATTTTTTCTACTTGATTCAAGAATTGGGCCCCAAATGATATACAAAAAGAAACCTACACATAGAAATAACCATAAATTATTAGTTTGATCTCCAGTCGAACTAATAATTAATGTGATAAATCCACCAATTGAAGAAACTATTACTCTTTGAAGAATTTTTCTGGGATTCCCCAACGCATACTTAAATTGACTTCCTGTACCAACTGCAGGAATAAGTTTTGAAATTTGACTTGAATTAATTGGAATTAACATTTTAAAAAATCAATTTTTCAAGTCCGTAAACTAAAGTTTCATAATTACCAATTTTTTTAATAGCCTGTAAAACTCCTGGCATATATGCATTTCTATCAATAGTGTCATGTTTAATTGTGTAAGTTTCACCTGGAGATCCCATAATTACTAACTGATGAGCAAGTAATCCTGGTAATCGTACAGAATGTATATTAATTCCTGAATCTCTGAGGCCACCCCGTACACCCTTCAATGACTCAGACTCTTTTACTAAATTCTGATTAAATTTCTTTGGATATTCTTCAATCATTTCTGCAGTTTTTATACACGTCCCACTAGGAGAATCAGCTTTTTGATTATGATGCATCTCTATTAATTCAATATTGTCATAAAATCTTGCAGCTACAGATGCCGCCTGCTGAAGAAGAACCATGCCTACAGAAAAATTAGGAATTATTGCACAACCAACTGATGCTTTCTGGGCAAAAACAGACAAATCTTGTATTTGCGAAGGGCTTAGACCTGTAGTTCCTACTACTGGTGATACACCATATGCAATAGCTGATCTGGTATTTTCATATACAGAATCAGGATGAGTAAAATCAACCAGCACAGGTTTGATATTTTCATTTCTATAATTTTGACTAACGGAACATAAAGTTCCTTCAAAATCATTTGAAACAAAAACATCACAATTTTTTACCTTCAATAATTCAGAAATATTTGCGCCGTTGTTCTTTTCGTTTATGTCGATTGCTGCAACAAGTTCACAATCTGTAGAATTTAATACAGTATTAACAACTTCGCTACCCATTCTGCCTAAAGCTCCGGATACTAGTACTGGTATAGGTTTTTTAGAATTTTCAATCATTTTTTTAAAAAATTTTTTTTTAAAGGTTGTTACACGCTATTTATATTGCACACAATAACGTCTTTTCATTCGTAGGCTGGTAGAAATACTTAAAGAAAATCAATGTTTACGCAGGTCCGCTCAGCAAATCGCAGAGTATCTCCTGTTGAGGATAACAAACACAAAGTTGTAATAAAAGCAGTTTATGTTGTCCTTGAGCCACAATACCAAAATTCCTTAACGGAAGCTGCAAAGTCAATAAATAAGATGAATGGGCCAATAGGTATAGACCTTAGTGGCTATCTTATAGAAGAACTTAGGAATGACAATAATTTTGAAGACTTTAAAGAAGATATAGCTAATGCAGATATATTCATTGCTTCTCTAATTTTCATTGAAGACCTTGCTCAAAAAGTCGTTGATGCAGTGTCTCCATTTAAAGACAAACTTAAAGCATCAATTGTATTCCCCTCGATGCCAGAGGTAATGAGATTAAATAAGCTGGGTTCATTTAGTATGGCCCAACTTGGTCAATCTAAAAGTATTATTGGAGATTTAATAAAAAAGAAAAAAGAATCTGATGGAGCAAGTTTCCAAGATTCAATGTTGAAGTTATTAAATACACTACCTTCAATACTTAAATATCTACCAGTAGAAAAAGCTCAAGATGCTAGAACATTTATTCTGAGTTTTCAGTACTGGTTAGGCGGTACCACTGAGAACTTAAAAAACTTCTTGTTAATGATTTCTGAAAAGTACGCTGTTTCAGAGATCATAAAAGATCAAATAGAAGAATTCAAAATTCAAGACCCTGAAACATTCCCAGATTTAGGAATTTGGCATCCTCTTGCTCCTTGCATGTTTGAAAGTCTTAAAGAATATCAAAATTGGGAGAATAATAGAAAAGATATAAATCCTAAAGATGACAAAACTCCAACAATAGGCTTAGTGCTTCAAAGGAGTCATATCGTTACGGGAGATGATGCTCATTACGTTGCTGTTATTCAAGAATTGGAATACAGAGGTGCGAGAGTACTGCCTATCTTCTGTGGAGGTTTAGATTTTTCTAAACCAGTTAATGAATTTTATTATGATTCCATAAATAAGGACCAACCTATAGTAGATGGAGTTGTATCTCTAACAGGATTTGCACTAGTTGGTGGACCAGCACGACAAGATCATCCTAAAGCTATTGAAGCACTAAAAAGGTTAAACAGACCATATATGGTTGCACTTCCATTAGTCTTCCAAACCACACAAGAATGGGAAGATAGTGATCTAGGTTTACACCCTGTTCAGGTAGCACTTCAGATTGCAATTCCAGAGCTTGACGGTGCTATTGAACCTATTATTCTCTCAGGTCGTGATGATGCCACAGGCAAGGCGCATACGCTCCAAGATCGAGTTGATATAATAGCTGAAAGAGCAATAAAATGGTCAACTTTAAGAGTTAAACAAAGAAAGGATAAAAAATTAGCCATCACAGTATTTAGTTTTCCACCAGACAAAGGAAACGTTGGTACGGCAGCATACTTGAATGTTTTTGGTTCAATTTATAGAGTACTTCTTGAAATGAAATCGAAAGGATATCAAATAGATGAACTTCCAAGTAATTCAAAAGAATTAATGGAAAAAGTAATTAACAACCCTGAAGCGATGGATGGCTCTCCAGAGTTAAATATTGCTCATAAGATGTCAGTAAAAGAATACGAAGAGTTCACACCATATTCACAAAGGCTTGAAGAAAATTGGGGTAAACCTCCTGGCAACCTTAATAGTGACGGACAAAATCTTCTTATCTATGGAAAACATTTTGGAAATGTTTTTATAGGAGTTCAACCTACATTCGGATATGAAGGTGATCCCATGAGATTGCTTTATTCAAGAAGTGCGAGTCCTCATCATGGTTTTGCTGCTTATTACACCTATGTAGAAAAAATCTGGGGGGCTGATGCTGTTCTTCATTTTGGAACTCATGGCTCACTTGAATTTATGCCTGGAAAGCAGATGGGCATGAGTGAAACTTGCTATCCGGATTCTCTCATTGGATCATTGCCTAATTTGTATTACTATGCTGCGAATAATCCATCTGAAGCAACAATTGCGAAGAGAAGAGGATATGCTTCCACTATTAGTTATCTGACTCCTCCAGCGGAAAATGCAGGACTTTACAAAGGACTTAAAGAACTAAGTGAACTCGTTGGTTCTTATCAACAATTAAGAGAAAATAGCAGGGGTATTCAAATTGTTAATGCAATAGTTGAGACTTCTAAACAATGTAACCTAGACAAAGATGTAGAGCTTCCTTCAAAAGACGTTGAAGAACTTTCAATAGATGAAAGAGATTTATTTGTTGGTAATGTCTATAAACAGTTGATGGAAATTGAAAGTAGATTGTTACCTTGCGGTCTTCATACTATTGGTGAAGCTCCAACAGCAGAAGAAGCTGTTGCAACACTTGTAAATATTGCATCTTTAGAGAGAGAAGAAGAAGGATTAAGATCGCTTCCTGGATTACTTGCAGAATCCATCGGTCTAACTATTGAACAAATTTATGATGGTAATAATAAAGGTGAACTTAAATTTGTAGAGTTAAATGAAAAGATCATAAAGACAGCAAGAGAGTCGATTTTTGCGATGGTCAACTCTTTAAAAATTGTTGATGGCAGAGTTTATTTAGAAAAATCACTTCTTTCCAAACTTTTCGATTTACTTAAAGTTTTTGGTCTAAATCTTCCTACCCCTTGGCTAAGAGTCTGCAGATTAAATGGATTTAATGAAGTTAATCAGAAGGAATTAAATAAATTATTTGACTACTTACTTTTCTGTCTCGAACAGGTCTGCGCAGACAAAGAAATGGATAGCCTGATTAAAGCACTAGATGGAAATTATGTTTTACCTGGACCAGGTGGAGATCCCATAAGAAATCCAGGTGTTTTGCCAAGTGGTAAAAATATCCATGCACTTGATCCTCAATCAATCCCAACTACAGCAGCAGTAGCTGCAGCAAAGTCTGTTGTTGACAAATTAATTGAAAGACAAAAAGAAGAGCAAGGAACTTGGCCTGAAACAATAGCTTGTGTTTTATGGGGTACTGATAACATCAAAACATACGGGGAATCACTGGCTCAAATCTTATGGTTTGTTGGGGTAAAACCAAAACCAGATTCTGTTGGCAGAATTAACAAACTAGAATTAATCCCATTAGAAGAATTAGGTAGGCCAAGAATAGATGTAGTAGTTAACTGTTCAGGAGTATTTAGAGATTTATTTATCAATCAAATGGCATTAATAGATCAGGCAGTCAAATTAGCAGCTGAAGCTGATGAACCATTGGAATCTAATTTTGTAAGGAAACATTCACTAGAACAAGCAGAAAAAGAAGGCACTTCTATCAGAGAAGCTTCAGCGAGAGTATTCTCTAATGCGAGTGGAAGTTACAGTTCAAATGTTAATTTAGCCGTAGAAAATTCAACATGGGAGGAAGAAAATGAATTACAAGAAATGTATTTATCTCGAAAAACATATGCTTTTAATGCCGATAATCCAGGTGAGATGAATCAAAAAAGAGAGGTATTTGAGTCAGTAATGAAAACAGCAGATGTTACATTTCAAAACCTTGATTCTTCAGAGATTTCATTAACAGATGTAAGTCATTATTTTGATTCGGATCCAACAAAATTGATCAAGACATTAAGAGATGACGGGAAAGAACCAAGTAGCTACATAGCGGATACAACTACTTCTAATGCTCAAGTTAGAACACTTGGAGAGACTATCAGATTAGACTCAAGAACAAAACTTTTAAATCCTAAGTGGTATGAAGGTATGCTCAAATCTGGCTACGAAGGAGTTAGAGAACTTTCTAACAGACTTAATTACACTCTTGGTTGGAGTGCAACAAGTGGTCAAGTAGACAATTTTGTATATGAAGAAACTAATGAAACATTTATAAATGATGAAGAGATGAGGAAAAGGTTAATGGATCTTAATCCTAATAGTTTCAGAAGGATTGTTGGAACATTGCTAGAAGTCAATGGCAGGGGATATTGGGAAACATCAGATGAGAATATAGAACAGTTGAAAGAACTATACCAAGAGGTAGAGGATAAAATCGAAGGAGTTAAAGAATAATAAATTTATTATTTTCTGTAAATCCTATCAGCTACTTTAAGGATTTGATTATTTAGTTTGACGTTGTGAACTCTCACAATATCAATATTAAATTGAGAACAAAGACAACTTATTGCAAGTGTTCCTATATCCCTTTCTTTTGGATTTTTCTCATTCAAAATTTCTCCTATAAATCTCTTCCTAGATGCACCTATCAAAATTGGCAAATTCCATTTTTTAAATACATCTAAGTTTCTCAAGATTTCCAAATTATGAATCATATCCTTTGAAAATCCAATTCCAGGATCAACTATTATATTTCTTTCAGAAATATTTTTTTCTAAAGCATTCTTTATTAAATTATCAAGCGAGCACATAACATCACTCAATACATTCTCGTAATTAGAGAGTTGATTCATATTTTGACTATTACCACGACTATGAGTTATGACGAATGGACAGTTGAATTTTGATACAACATCCAAAATTTTTATATCTCTTCTTCCTCCCGTGACATCATTTATCCAATTAGCACCATTTAAAAGAGCTTCGTAAGCCACTTCAGAATTAAAAGTATCAATAGAAATTAAAACATCTGGAAATTCAGATTTTATTAATTTTAGATTTGGGATCAATCTTTGTATTTCTATACTAGATCCAACTTCTTCAGCCCCAGGTCTTGTACTTTGAGCACCAAGATCAATAACATCAACACCATTGTTCAAGAAATGATTTACTTGATCTAACACTTTTTTTGAAGAGTTTAATTCCCCACCATCACTAAATGAATCAGGAGTTAAATTAATAACTCCCATAATTGAAGTTTTTTGGCCCCAGCCTTTTGGCCATGGATTTTTCTTATTGATAATTTGCAATTCTCGCGAAACTATTCGGATCTAATGAAGACCCTCCAACTAACACCCCATCTATATCACTCATTGACATGATTTTGTCAATATTATCAGGTTTAACAGATCCTCCATATTGAATAATTACATCATCAAAACCTATTAATTTTCGAATCAAAGAACATATCTTATTAGCGTCTTCGGCCTCGCATGTTTTACCAGTGCCAATAGCCCATATTGGTTCATAGGCAACAATTAAATTAGATGGGTCTGTATTTTCTAATCCTTGCTCAACCTGTCTAGTAATAACTCTATCAGCTTCTCCTCTTTCTCTTTGTTCTAATGTTTCTCCTACACAAACTATTGGAGTAAGTCCACTAGATTGAGCAAAAACTGCTCTTTTATTAATTTGTTCATCACTTTCACTAAAATATTTCCTTGGTTCACTATGTCCAACGATTGCATAGGAGACACCATGTTCAAGAAGCATTTTTGGAGATATTTCTGCAGTAAATGCTCCTTGATCTTCCCAATGAATATTTTGACTAGAAATATCTAAATAATTAAAATCAGAATGATCAGAAAAGGTTGAAATAGCCGTAAAAGGAGGAGCAATAACAACTCTACGATCATCTTTAATGTTTTTTATTAAAGGAATAAACTCTTCTAAATAGGATTTAGCTTGAGCACAAGTCATGTGCATTTTCCAATTACCAGCAATTACAGATTTTCTCAAAATACTATCTCCAAGAAAAATATACTAATACAAAGTGAGTTGAATAAGCTAACTATTCAAAAATTAATTCATTTTTTAGAAATATTACTTTATCCCCCTTGTTTAACTTCCTTCCTCTCCTAGTCTCAATTTCACCATTAACCTTTACAGAACCGGATTTAATAAAAACTTTTGCTTCGCCACCAGAAGATACCAAATTTTTCCATTTTAAGAATTGATCCAATTTCATTGTTTTTTATACCCAAAGATATTGATAAAGTAGGATAAACAATTAAATATATAATATCTTGAGATTAATACCACCAGTCAAACCATATTCAAATAGGTTTATCAAGGGTTTTATATGCATGCTTATTTACGTAGCTTGTTGGCCTTTATTAGCTTATTTAGCTGGAAACTTAATCCCAGCAATTGGGTCAGGTGATCTCTCAAAAGTTTCTAGCATAATAATTAAGTCTTTATTTGTATTTTTAGTTCAGAAAGCTGCTCAATTTGGACAAGATGTATTCATAGCAAAACCATCTTTAGAAATTAGTGAAGTGATGAGAGGAAATTTATTTAGCAGAATTCAAAAAATAAAGATGAATTCTGTTGAAAATATTTCGGCTGGGGACTTCACATATAGACTTACAGAAGATGCCGACAGGGTAAGCGAAGTTATTTATAAAACAGCTCAAGATACTATTCCATGCACTTTACAGTTGTTAGCGGTAATAATCTACATGTTTTATTTAGACTGGTCACTAACAGTATCAACATTCGTATTAGCACCATTGATTATTCTTTCAGTTAACAGTTTTGGAAGAAGAGTGTTAATAGCATCCGAAAAAAGTCAAGAATCAACAAGTAATTTAGCAGGTTTAATAAGTGAATCTATAAATGGGATGTCAACAATAAGAGCTTTTGCTGCAGAAAATTGGATTGCGAAAAGATTTTATAAAAAATTAAGTACAAATAAAAAAGCAAAATATAAAACATTAAAACTACTTGCATTTCAACATCCAGTTGTAGGATTTGTTGAAGCATTTGGAATATTAGCAATATTAGGTTTAGGAGCCGCAAGAATCAATCTAGGCCTTCTAACAAGCGAAGAATTTAGTAGTTTTTTTGCAGCAATATTAATGCTAATTGATCCAATAAGTCATGTAAGTACTAATTTTAATGACTATAAACAGGCAGAAGCCTCAATAAAAAGGTTGAAAAACATAAATCAAGAACCTGTTGAAGATGATAAAGAAAATTTACGAAGGATATCCAATTTTGAAGGCAAAATAAGTTTCAAGAAAGTAAATTTTGCTTACAAAAAAGATAATCAAGTACTTAAAAATATCAATTTAGAAATTAAAAGAGGGGAAGTCACAGCATTTGTTGGAGCTTCTGGAGCTGGTAAAAGTACAATGTTAGCTTTGATATTAAAGTTTATAACTCCAAATAATGGAGACATTTTTATAGATGATCAAAATCTCAAAATATTAAATACAAAAGATATTAGGAAAAACATTGCATTAGTACAACAACAGCCTTTTTTGTTTTCAGGAACAATTACTGATGTAATAAGAATGGGCAGAAATTTCACTAAAGAAGAAGTTATAGAATCAGCAAGAAAAGCAAACGCTCACAACTTCATTCAAAAACTTCCTGAGAAATATGAAACCGAGATAACTGAAAGAGGATCAAATTTCTCAGGTGGTCAGATCCAGAGGATAGCAATTGCAAGAGCAATACTCGGGAACCCCTCAATTCTTCTTCTAGATGAGGCCACAAGTGCTTTAGATGCAGAATCAGAATCTGAAGTACAAAAAGGGCTTAGTAGAGCTATGAAAGATAGAACAGTTATTGTAATTGCTCATAGATTAGCCACTACTCAAGAGGCCAATAAAATAGTTGTTTTTGATAAAGGTAAAATTATTGAAGTTGGGAAGCACATTGATTTAATAAATAAACCAGGAATATATAAAGAATTATGTGAAAAACAACTGATTAAAAAATTATAGTTCTATTTTATTTATTAAAAAAGTAAATCTATGAGCGAAAACACAAATGACTCTGCAAATCCAGTTTTAACCTTTGAAGGCAAAAAATATTTAATAAATGAACTTTCTAATGAAATAAAAGAATCTATAAAAGTACTACAAATAGCAGAGACACAACTCAAGATGCATCAAGATACTCTCAAATTACTTTCAATTAGTAGAAACTCTTTAGTAAATCAATTAAGAGAAAAACTAAAAAACTTAGAATAAAATTTTAATAATTATGGATTTCCTGTAGAGAGTAAGTATTAATTTTATTGCATTGCAAAGCTTTGATCGCCTTAATGGCTGCCTTTGCTCCAGGAATAGTTGTAAAAGTTGGAATATTATATTCTAAAGCGGCACGTCTTAAATAAGCATCATCATGAAGAGCCTGTGGGCCAATTGGAGTATTAATTATTAATTGAACAAGTCCCGAACGAATTAGGTCCTCAATATTTGGTCTTCCTTCATGAACTTTTAGCACTTCTTCAACTTGAATTCCTAAATTCACCAAATACAAAGCTGTACCTTTTGTTGCGATTAATTTAAATCCTAAATTCAAAAGTTCTCTAGCAACTTCCTCAAGATTTTTTTTATCTAAATCATTTGTAGATAAAAAAGCAACTCCTTCTGAAGGAACACCATTACCTGCTGCCAATTCCGACTTGGCATAAGCAATTCCAAAATCTTTAGCTAAACCCATTACTTCTCCAGTAGATCTCATTTCGGGGCCAAGTAATGTATCAGACCCAGGAAATCTTTTAAAAGGTAAAACGGCCTCTTTTACTGCCTGATATTTTGGAGAAAATTCTTCTGTGAAATTAAGATCTTCTAATGTAAAACCTTGCATTAATTGAGTAGCTAATTTTGCAATTGGTTTACCTATAGCTTTTGAAACAAATGGAACTGTCCTGGATGCTCTTGGATTTGCTTCGAGAATAAATAATTTATTTTCTCTATTATTTGTATTTATTACTGCAAATTGCAAATTAATTAAACCAACAACATTTAATCTTTGTGCAATTAATTTAGTCCAGTTTCTTACATTTTCTATTGTAGATGTTGAAAGAGAAATGGATGGTAAGCAACAAGCTGAATCTCCTGAATGAATTCCTGCAGGTTCCACATGTTCCATTAAGCCTGCAATTACAACCGAACCCTCTGAATCGCATAAAGCATCAACATCTATCTCAATTGCATTATTCAAATATTGATCAAGAAGGATTGGATGATCAGGTGATACCTTAACAGCTTCAGAAATGTATCTCGATAATTCATTCTCATCTTTAACAATTTCCATTGCCCTTCCACCTAAAACATAAGAAGGTCTTACAACCAAAGGGAATCCTATATTTTTTGCTACTATTTCTGCTTCATTTTGATTACGTGCAATACCGTTTAAAGGTTGTCTAATACTTAATTCTTCAAGAATTTTTGTAAATTCCTCTCTATCTTCTGCTAAATCGATAGATATTGGAGAAGTCCCAAGAATTTTTGATCCAGTTCTGATCCCTTCATTAGATTTAAGCCATTCAAATAAAGGTAATGATAATTTCAGTGGAGTTTGACCTCCAAATTGAACAATTAAACCATAAGGATTTTCAACTTCTATTATGTTAAGCACATCCTCCAAAGTTACAGGCTCAAAATATAAAATATCGCTAGTGTCGTAATCTGTTGAGACAGTTTCAGGATTACTATTAACCATTATTGTTTTATAGCCATTTGTAGAAGCTTGATATGATGCATGACAACAACAGTAATCAAATTCTATTCCCTGGCCAATTCTGTTAGGACCTCCTCCTAAAATCATAATTTTTTTTGATTTAGTATTTTCTGAAATCTCGCTATCAAAAATTTGAGAATTAAAATTAATGAAAGATTCTTCGTAAGTTGAATAATGATAGGGAGTTGAGGATGAGAATTCTGCTGAACAAGTATCAACTGTTTTATAAATTGGAATTATATTAAGTTTTTTTCTATATCTTCTTACTTCAAAAAACTCAGAATTAGTTAACTTTGCTATCTGTTGATCTGAAAAGCCTAATTGTTTAGCATGTAACATCAAATCCCTATCTAGAGTATAAAGTTCCTTATCTTTCAAAAAATCATTTTCAAAATTAAAGATATTTCGTAATTTTTCGATAAACCATAAATCTATATTTGTAACTTCTTGAATATAATTATTAGTTTTCCCAAGCTGCATAGCTTTTTTAATTAGGAGAATTCTTTCAGATGTAGGGTTTCTTAAATTATTTGTAATTTGACTCTCATCTTTAAATTCATCTTGTGAATCACATTCCCATCCAAAAACACCTACTTCTAATGACCTTAATGCTTTCTGAAATGATTCTTCAAAAGAACGACCTATTGCCATTGACTCACCAACAGATTTCATAGCAGTGCTTAAAGTATTAGATGAACCTTTAAACTTTTCAAAAGCAAATCTTGGGATCTTAGTAACTACATAATCAATTGATGGCTCAAAACATGCAGGTGTTTTTTTTGTAATGTCGTTAATAATCTCATCAAGTGTATAGCCAACAGATAATAAAGCTGCAATCTTAGCTATGGGGAATCCAGTTGCTTTACTTGCCAAAGCAGAGGATCTACTTACACGAGGATTCATTTCAATAACAATTACTTCTCCATTAGATGGATTTACTGCAAATTGAATATTACTCCCGCCTGTTTCAACTCCCACTTCTCTAATTATCTTCAATGACAAATCCCGCAACCTCTGATACTCCTTATCTGTTAAGGTCTGTGCAGGAGCTACAGTAATCGAATCTCCGGTGTGGACACCCATTGGGTCTAAATTTTCAATACTGCAAACTATTACCACATTGTCAGCAGTATCTCTCATTACCTCTAGTTCAAACTCCTTCCATCCAATGAGCGATTTTTCAATTAATATTTGATTACTTGGACTTTCCTCTAAACCTGATTTACACAGCTCGGCAAATTCTTCAAGGTTAAAAGCAATCCCGCCCCCTACACCACCTAAAGTAAAAGCAGGTCTTATTATAAGAGGATAGGAATTAATTTTTTTTGATACCTCCATAGCTTCATCTAGATTAGATGCAATACCAGATGGACAAACATTTACATTTATTTTCTCCATCGATTCTTTAAATAATTTCCTATCTTCAGCTTTATTAATAGCTCTTAAATCAGCTCCAATTAATTCAATATTATTTTGTTTTAAAAAATCTGACTCTGATAATTTAACCGCAAGATTTAAAGCAGTTTGACCTCCCATAGTGGGAAGAATCGCATCAGGTTTTTCTCTTAGAATGATCTGAGAAACTATTTCTGGAGTCAATGGTTCAATATATGTTTTGCTTGCGATATCAGGATCGGTCATTATTGATG
>CACBBI010000014.1 GCA_902537445.1 uncultured Prochlorococcus sp. | reverse complement strand
CAAAAGAATTGACCAGAAAATTGCAAAATTATTAAAAAAAGCGATTTCATATTTAATTTCTTTTAAAAGCCAAGTGCCACTTACTATCGCAGTAAATATCATGCAGTGAATAACAAAATTTACTATTCGAGAAAAATGTTTATAGATGGGATCTTCTAAATCACCATTTCCGTACCACTTTATAGGCATATTAATAATTAGATTGTTAATAATAGATATTTTACCTGAAATCTAGTTGACTAAGAGACCCTGAAACAGAGATATTACATAATTATGCGCCTGTAGCTCAGTGGATTAGAGCACCTGACTACGGATCAGGGTGTCGGGAGTTCGAATCTCTCCAGGCGCGTTTAAAATTCTGAAATATTATTTTTATATTTTTCTAAAAAATATCGTCTATATTATGGGTATTACTTATCAAATTAAATGAATATCCTCCAAAACCTTAAAGAAAGTGATCCAGTAATATCCAATTTTATTAACTCTGAAAAAAATAGACAGGAAACTCATCTTGAGTTAATAGCAAGCGAAAATTTCGCATCAATTGCCGTAATGCAGGCTCAAGGATCGGTCCTTACGAATAAATACGCAGAGGGATTACCTCAAAAAAGATATTACGGGGGATGTGAATTTGTTGATGAAATCGAAGAATTAGCTATTCAAAGAGCGAAAAAATTATTTAATGCAAATTGGGCAAATGTGCAACCCCATAGTGGAGCCCAGGCAAATGCTGCTGTTTTCCTAAGTTTACTTAAACCTGGCGATACAATCCTTGGGATGGATTTATCTCATGGTGGACACCTAACTCATGGATCTCCAGTAAATATGAGTGGTAAGTGGTTTAATGCAGTTCACTATGGTGTTAACAAAGAAACTAGTGAATTAAATTTTGATGAAATAAGAGAGATAGCACTTGAAACAAAACCAAAATTGATTATATGCGGATATTCAGCTTATCCAAGAACAATCGATTTTGAATCATTTAGAAAAATTGCAGATGAAGTTGGTGCATTCTTAATGGCTGATATTGCACACATCGCAGGTCTTGTAGCAAGTAAACTTCATCCAAATCCAATTCCTTATTGTGATGTAGTAACTACAACTACTCATAAAACATTAAGAGGGCCTAGAGGAGGACTTATCTTGTGTAAAGATGCAGAATTTGGAAAGAAATTTGATAAATCCGTTTTCCCAGGGACTCAGGGTGGTCCCCTAGAACACATTATTGCGGCTAAAGCAGTTGCATTTGGAGAAGCCTTACAGCCAGATTTTGTTAATTATTCCCAACAAGTAATAAATAATGCCAAAGTTCTAGCTTCAACTTTAATAAATAGAGGTATTGATATCGTTAGTGGAGGAACTGATAACCATATTGTTTTACTCGATTTAAGAAGTATCAATATGACGGGTAAAATTGCTGACTTGCTCGTAAGTGAAGTGAATATAACTGCAAATAAAAATACTGTTCCATTTGACCCAGAATCACCTTTTGTAACCAGCGGGCTAAGGTTGGGTACTGCTGCTTTAACTACTAGAGGCTTTAATGAGAATGCTTTTTCTGAAGTTGGCGAAATTATTGCTGATAGATTACTTAACCCAAACGATTCTCTGATTGAAAGTCAATGTAAAGAAAGAGTATTAACCTTATGTAATCGTTTTCCTCTTTATGAAGGCAAACTTGAAGCATCAATTAAATGAGTCCTAATTCCAAGGGAGTTGAAATTCTTTCTATTGGAACAGAGCTACTTTTAGGAAATATCATAAACACAAATGCTCAATGGATTTCTGAACAGTTGTCGCTATTAGGCTTAAATCACTTTAGACAATCAACTGTAGGTGATAATTGTGATCGGATTATAAAAGTAATTCAAGAAATATCGCAAAGAAGTAATCTTCTTATTACAACGGGTGGATTGGGGCCCACCCCAGATGACTTAACTACTGAAGCAATAGCCAAATCTTTTAATGTATCTCTTTTTGAAAGATCGCACTTATGGGATGAAATCAAACAAAAACTTCCAAACTCAAAGCTCAAAGACGATTCCTCTAGCTTAAGGAAACAATGTTTCTTCCCAAAAAAAGCTCAAATAATTAATAACCCTAGGGGCACTGCCCCAGGAATGATATGGGAACCAATAGAGGGATTTACTATTCTTACTTTCCCGGGAGTACCTAGTGAAATGAAAACTATGTGGGAAGAGACTGCGTATGATTTCATTAAAACCAAATTCTCAGATAGTTATTCCTTTTTTTCAAATACTCTTAAATTTGCAGGGATAGGAGAATCTAGTGTTGCAGAAAAAATTAATGATCTATTAAATCTTAAAAACCCAACGGTTGCTCCATATGCAAACTTAGGAGAGGTTAAACTCAGAATCACCGCGCGAGCAAAGGATGACCTAGAAGCAAAAAATATAATTAAGCCTATAAAAGAAAAATTAAAAAAAGATTTTTCAAAGTTTATTTTTGGAGAGGATAATGATACTTTGCCAAGCGTTTTAATAAAAGAGTTAACTAAGAGGAACCAAACTATTGTTTTTGCTGAATCCTGTACAGGAGGTCTTCTATCTTCATCTCTAACATCAATATCAGGTTCATCTCAAGTTTTTCAAGGTAGTATAGTTTCTTATAGTAATGAGTTAAAAAATTCATTATTAAATATTTCTGAAGAAAAGCTTACAAAATATGGGGCTGTTTCTGAAGAAGTTTGTGAGGCCATGGCAATTAATGTAAAAGAGAAATTAGGAGCAGATTGGGCAATAGCAATAAGTGGCATAGCTGGTCCTAATGGAGGCAGTTCAGATAAACCCGTTGGACTTGTCTATATCTCAATTGCAGGACCGAATAATCATAAAACTAATATAAAAAAAATATTTAACTCAACTCGAAACAGAATTGAAATTCAAACACTAAGTGTAAATGTGTGTTTGAACAGCCTCAGATTAATCTTATTATCAAATAGCAAGTAGCTTTTTTTACAAATTGAGTAAAGACACCTTATTTGATAAAGTTTGGGATTTACACAAAGTTTCCAGTCTTCCTGGTGGCTCAGATCAAATTTTTATTGGTCTTCACTTAATCCATGAAGTGACTAGTCCTCAAGCATTTGGCGCTTTAAAAGACAAAAATTTAACAGTAAAATTCCCAAATAGAACTGTGGCTACAGTTGATCACATTGTGCCAACAGATAATCAAAACAGACCTTTCAAAGATAATCTTGCAGAGCAAATGATTGAAACACTTGAAAAGAACTGCTTACAACATAAAATAAAATTTTTTAATATTGGTAGTGGAAGTCAAGGAATAGTACATGTAGTAGCTCCAGAATTGGGGCTAACTCAACCTGGAATGACAATCGCTTGTGGAGACTCACATACTTCAACTCATGGAGCTTTTGGGTCAATTGCTTTTGGGATAGGTACAAGCCAAGTAAGAGATGTTCTTGCAACCCAAACCATAGCCATGAATAAATTAAAGGTAAGGCAAATTTGGTGCGAAAATCAATTATCTAATGGGGTTTATGCTAAGGATTTAGTACTTCATATTATTAATAAACTCGGTGTAAAGGCTGGGGTGGGTTTTGCATATGAGTTCGCAGGGCCTGCAATCAATTTATTATCAATGGAAGAAAGAATGACTATATGCAATATGTCTATTGAAGGAGGAGCAAGATGCGGCTACATAAACCCTGATGAAAAGACCTTTAGTTACATGAAAAATAGATTATGCGCACCAAAAAATCAGCATTGGGAAAAAGCTCTCACATGGTGGAAATCATTAAAAAGCGATGAAGACTCAATTTATGATGATGTAATTAAAATAGATGCCTCTAAAATAGAACCAACCGTTACCTGGGGGATTACGCCAGGCCAAAGTATAGGCATTAATCAACAAATCCCTCTTTTAGATGAATTGTCCCCAAATGACAAATTAGTTGCTGAAGAGGCTTATGAATATATGAGTTTCAAGCCAGGACAATCAATTAAAGATATTCCGGTAGAGGTTTGTTTCATAGGCAGTTGCACAAATGGGCGAATCAGTGACTTAAGAATTGCAGCTAAAGTATTAAAAGACAAAAAAGTATCTAAGAATGTAAAAGCATTTGTAGTTCCTGGTTCAGAAAAAGTAGCCAATGAAGCGAAACAAGAAGGTCTAGATCAGATATTTAAGGATTCTGGATTTCAATGGCGAGAACCAGGCTGCTCAATGTGTTTAGCAATGAATTCAGATAAGCTAATAGGTAATCAAATTAGTGCTAGTTCTAGTAATAGAAATTTCAAAGGTAGACAGGGATCTCCTAGCGGGAGAACACTACTCATGAGTCCAGCAATGGTTGCTGCTGCTGCAATTAATGGCAAAGTCAGTGACGTTCGAGAATTTATTAACTAATGAAATCCGAGTTTATCCCACCAATTGGGAAAATCACACAAATAAACGGGCAATGTATATCCTTGATTGGTAACGACATTGATACAGATCGAATAATTCCAGCGCGTTTTTTGAAATGTGTTAACTTTGCGTCATTGGGTGAATCTGTTTTTGAAGACGATCGAAAAACTTTAAAAGGAAAGCATCCTTTTGATCTTGAGGAAAACAAAAATGCCTCGATACTAATTGTTAATAGCAATTTTGGATGTGGTTCCAGCAGAGAACATGCCCCCCAAGCGCTTATAAGATGGGGTATAAAAGCAATTATCGGCGAGAGTTTCGCCGATATTTTTTACAGTAACTGTATTGCAATCGGAATTCCATGTTTTACGCTACCTAAAAAATCAATAGAAGAAATACAAAACTATTGCGATAATCAATTTTTATTTTTAGAAATTGATCTGAAAAAATCCTTAGCAAAATCAAAAGATTTAAATTTAAATCTTGAGATTAAGGAAAGCTCAAGAAAAATGTTTTTATCAGGAGAATGGGATGCTACTTCAACACTACTTGACAATGAAAATTTAATAGAAAATAAATTTAACCAATTACCTTATATAAAATTTAACTCTAATTACTCTTAGCTATCTAAATCCAAATAAATTGAAAGAGATTCCTCCTGCTTGATTATGGGGTTGATAAAAAATACCAACTTCATAGGATCTTTTTTTCCAATTTAAAGAAATTTTAGAATCTATAAATTCACCATAATCATTTGAATCGTTTGTTAAGTTCAAAATCCCAAAACTTTTGAGAATAATTGGTCCATATAATTGCTGATCATAAGAAATATTTAAGGTGAAGTCCTCATAATTCTGATCAAACTTAAAAACACTTTCGCTACTATCAAATTTATAGAAAGGTAAAAAACTTATACGAGTATAGTCAAAAGTTTTATTTTTAAAATTACCAAATATTAATTCTGGGCCTATACCTAGCCCTAAATATTCTTGATGATCTCCATTTTCATAGAAAGAATATGATGCTTCTAATCTTGTATTAAGACTTAATCCTTTAGAGATTGGTTCAGGAATGTACTTATATGAAATATCAATAGATTTCTTTTTAGGATTTACAATACTAATTGGAAATTTCTGATCAAAAGAATAAAACAAATTACCTTTTAGGCTTGTTATCAGATTTTTTGTATTTAAAGCCTCAGCTGTTATGTTGGCCAAACCTAAAGATAAAAATTCTGACTTTTTGATGCCATCAGTAATCCAAGTATTTTCTTTTTGCAATTTTAAACCATAACCAGAATAAATTTCTGCTTCACCTAGTGAACCATTCCAAACCCTCTCTCTATAAACTCCATAAAAACTTTTTTCCCATACTGAATCTAATAAATCAATTTCTTTACTCAATTTAATGTTAGATCTAAATGCATCTGAAAATTTATTAAAATCAAAGGAATTTAAATTCTTTTCTATTTCTAAATCCCAATTTTTTATTGTGCCTTTTATCTGGGATTTTAGAGCTAAATAATCTTCAAAACTTGAATTTCTCTTAACCCTATCTGAAGTTATTGATTCTCCCTTATTTACAAAACTTTTTGTGTAGCCTTTGAGTGAGCGTTGAATCAAGAATTGAGGTTCTAAATCAAGAACAAAATTATCATTTATGTCTATTGAGTTAATTCTCCTCCCGATAAAATACCCATCCTTATCTAAATTTTCATACCCAAAGTTCCATGTATTTGCAGGTTGAACCTTTTTAAAATCAAAATTTCTACTACCTAACCAAAAGGGGATTGATACTTTTTCATCAAGTATTAAATAATTTAATGATGATTTAAATCTAAGTTTTTCATTAATAGGAAAAACTTCTAATGAATTTAATGCTAATTTTGCTTGTTTTAATTCAAGTAAATCATTACTAAATATAGCCTTCTTACTTTTCCATTTATCGCCATCTATAGTCATTTTTTCTGTAAAAAACAACCAATTCTCTAAATTGTCAGGAGTATTTATAACTTCCTTTTTATTTAAATCAATTAAATTTTCTAACTTTTTCGTATCTGATAAGCTGAAATTTGAAGATATGTCATCAATCAAGGTATTAGTATTGATAACGCCCTTAACATCTAATAGATAACCTTTTTCACTAATAAAGCTGTATTCAAGTTGTGAAACTCTAAAGATTTGATCTCCTAATATGAATGTTATATTTCCTTTTGCTTCAATTTTTTTATTTAACTTGTCGTATATTAATTTATCAGCTTTGAGGTGTTTGCCTCTATAAGATACAGACACATTTCCCTCTGCATAAATAACATCACTTATTTCGGACTGTTCATCCGATTGAATTATTAACTCTTGTTGATTATCGGCTTTAGCAACCAAAAGTGAATCTGATTTTTTCTTTAAATATCCTACATAATCAGTATCATCAGGATAATTACTGATAGAGTTGTTTTGTGAATTTGATGAACCTTCTACAATAGGTAATTTCAACCAAGTTATTTGAGTATTGCGGTTATTGATATTTTTATTAATTTTTGCATATTCGGCCGATTTTGATGGCTGAATAAAATTAATAAAAAGAAAAGAGAAAAATATTAGTTTTTTTGATATACCTGAAATCAATTTAAGAATTTAATTAAAAAAATTAATCTTGAGGACTTTCTAGGTCTTTTCTGTTTGGGGTTCTTGTTGGGTCACTTGCTAAAAATCCGAAGAGAAATATTCCAACAAAGAAAAAGACGATAGTGTAAACAGAAATTTTTAAGGCGAGCATGGAATTACTAGTGCTGACAGATTTATATCCTATTAAATTTATAATTAAACTATGATTAATTGTTTACTTTTTGTATTTTTGGTAAATTTTGAAATACTTTAAGGGAGATTAATCGTCATGGTCATCCCAAGGATCAGTAAGCTTTGCTGCTTTAGGTCCAAAGGCAGTCCAAAGACCAAAACCGGTCAAAGCTAAAAGTAAAGCCAGAATTGTTACAGCTATAGAAACTGCAGGATCTGGAGCTGATGATAAAGTTTGCATCAATTTTGCTAAGTTTGTAAACAATTTATGTATGAGTTCTTATACAATAGCGAAATAATATCCGATTTTGTGAATTTAACATGGGTCAAAAAACAGCATTAGGAAGTCTTTTAAAAGCAATTGGCAATTCAGGTCAAGGTAAAGTTGTACCTGGTTGGGGAGCAGTTCCTGTTATGACAGTAATTGGTCTACTACTTTTAGTTTTCTTAGTGATTCTTCTACAAATCTATAACCAATCATTACTACTACAAGGTTTCTCAGTAGATTGGAACGGAAACTAAATTTCTGAAATTTTCTCAAAAAGTTATTTGGTTAATGTGAAAATTGCCAATTAACTTTTTAAAAAAATTTTTGTCTTTATTAATTAGTTATAATTTATATATATTCATAATTCTCGATAAAGAGATTTTGAAATAAGCCATGAAAGAAATATTTTTAATTGGTCTTGGAAACCCTGGAAAAAAATATTTAAACAATAGACATAATATAGGTTTTTTACTGCTTGAAAATTTTTCAAAAAAATATAATTCAAATTTTTTATTTAAAGATAAGCTCAAAAGTTCTTGCTCAGAATTTCAAATCAATGATTCTAATTTCAGGTTATTTTTACCACAGACATTTATGAATAACAGTGGTGATGCTGTCCGAGCAATAGTTGATTGGTACAAAATAAATTTAGATCAGATTTTCATAATAGTCGATGATAAAGATCTTCCCCTTGGGAAAATAAGATTTAGAAGAAAAGGAAGCTCAGGAGGACATAACGGGCTAAAAAGCATCATTGAACAATTACATACACAAAACTTTAAGAGAATAAGAATTGGTATTGGGTCACCTTCTCTAATAGAAGGAAAAAATAATTTCAATACCATTTCACATGTATTAGGAAATATTTCTCTAGAAGAAAAATCAATATTGGATAAAGTGTATAAGAGAGTAATAGAATCCCTTGAACAAGTAAATACTAAAAAAGAAGAATATATAATTAATGAATTAAATTCTTTTGACAAAGACCAACCCTTAAGAAATGCGTTCAAAACCTGAAACTATTGCAAATGTAAGTGTTAAGGAATATTGCTTCTCAAAAAAGCAAATTCAGGGGGTTGTGGAAGCTAGTCAATTTAAATGGACTTTTACATACTCCTTTAATAAAGGTCTTTTAAAGGTAGATCCACCATTAGGAAGAGCATTAATTGAAAATCCCTTATTGAAATTTTTACTGAAAAAAGATTATGAACTAGAAACAGGGAATGAATATAAGTTCACTATTTCAGCCAAGTTTTAAAATCTATATTTTGATTCAAAGTAAACTTCGTTTTGCAATAATCTTCTAAAATTATCAAAGCTGATATCGCATCAAGGTTTTTATTAAGGATAAAAACCTCTCTAGGCATTAGAAACTTCAGACCACTAATTGGGAAAAGTTCGAAATATCTTGCTTTAGCCCTATAGGTGGTATTTTTTTCCTCAAAAGTTATTATTTCTTTTTTAAAAAAATATAGTTTTTCTCTAATTTCTCTACTTGTAGTGCCATTGCCAATAACAATTTGTGATATGTCCTCAGCGGCAATTATATTTCTGACATAATTCTCAAGTACTTCACTTTTAAGAATAATCGCTTCATAAACTTTTTTTTCGCTTATTTCAGCTAATACCAAGCCGCATTTACTTTTCCCGGGATCAATAGTTATAACTCTAGGCATTTAAGATGCAATCTTTAAAATGTTGATTTCAACGACTATGGGTTCTACAGTTTTACTATCTCTCAAAGATACTACTTCTAACTTAAATTTGATATTTTGATTTTCTTGAAGAAAATCTCTAATTTTTTTTACAAAATTTCCATTTGTTTTAATTTCACTAACTTGTGATCCTTTTGACTTAATTTCATCCCTTGTTTCTCTAAGCAATGATTTAATTTTTAAATTTATTGATTTAAGATTTAAATCATTTTCTCCCAGAATTGAACTTGTAATGACATCCCCTTTTTTGACTATAAATTTATTCTCTAATAGATCAGGAGATACAAACACATAATTATCACCTTTTAAAACATTTGTTGCTGATTTGATTAGTAAAATCCAGTTACCACCCTCATCAGCTATTGTCTGAATTTTTGTAATATCACTAGGTCTCCACAAAAGAATATTTTTTGCTTCTTTATTAGTTGGAATAACAATTTTCCTAACAAATTTATCAGCTGCATTGTAGATTTTTGTAAAGTCTGGTTTTACATTTGAGCTAGATTTGATTTCAGCTATAAATAAAGTCTGTCCCCTTTTAATAACAACATTTCCTCTCCTAAATTCTTTAATATTATTTTTTAATTGATTTAACTCCTTTTCTTTTTGAATAATTTTACCTTCAAGTTCCTTTTGTTCCTCCTGTAAAGGGATTAAAGCCTTTTTACTTTCATCTAAAGTTTTTTGCAAAAAAGGAATATCAACAAAAAGCCTTTGTCTGAATTCTTCACTTACTAAGATCAATAACCCTATTGATATTGAACTAATAAATCCACCAGTAATAATAGTTATTATAGTTGCTGTTTTTTTCGGTCTTAATTTTAAGATACTAAATCTTGCTTTACCAATCTTTGTTCCAAGAACATCCCCAAATGGTGCAATTAATCCGCCTAGCAATATTAAGAAAATTATTAAAATCCAAGCCACGCTTTTGCATACACTCAGTACATCATAATTTATAATGAATCAATTAAATCTTTTTGCAAGAGCAATTGGATCAAACACCGTGATCTTTTTTCTTTCAATATTAAGAAGCCCTGAATCCTTTAAATCTCCCAATAATCTTGTAATGGTTACTCTTGTAGAACCAATAGCTTCAGCTATTGCCTGATGTGAAAGCCTTAAATCTATCGTAATACCTTTTTCACCTGCAACTCCAAAGTCTCTACAAAGGACCATTAGAAAACTTACTAAACGAGAAGACATATCTCTATGTGTAAGAGTTTCTATCATTGTTTCAGTTTGCAGGATCCTACTGGAAAGCCCCTGTAAAAGTAAAAGTCCTACTGATGCATCTTCCTCTATAGCTCTTAAAACAGAATTGGCAGGTGCTGTTATCATTTCAACTCTTGTGAATGCTATGGCATGGTAAAAACGATCGGACCTATGGCCTGTTAGAAGAGATAAAACACCAAAGAGACTATTCTCTCTTAAAAGAGCAACAGTTATTTCTTCACCTGACTCATAAACTCTTGAAAGTCTTACTGCTCCTCTTCTTATAAGATAGACCCTTTCAGCAGGGTCTCCAGGGAAGAATATTGTTTTAGACCTCTCAACCATTTCTGTGCTTGCACCATCAAGACCTTTAATAACTTCCATTAAAGTTCTATTTATTGGAAAACGTTCTCCAACAGAGTTAATTTTACTTTGTCCGGAATGTTGCGAACTAAAGCTGTTGAATCCTCGTGAAGCAGGTATCATAAGTATCTTGACTATTAAAAAATTTAAGGAGACACCCCAAAATATCTTGTATCAACAGTAACAATTTTCAATTCTTATCAGTTTATCAACAAGCTTTTTTCAGTTAGTTTCAAATTGCCTAACCCTTTTTTAAGTAAAATTACACTATATGCAGCGTCATTAGATCCTAATTATACTGCATGTAGAAAGAATCTAAATAATGGTAATTAGTTCATCTCATATTCATTCCAAAGGTAATCTTGATGTTGTAAAAACAAATACTGCTAACAAAATCAACGTAAAGAATTTTTCACAAAACGGACAAATTCAAATCTATCAATCTTCATATAGAGGGAGCTACACATCCATCATTAGAGACTCTCTAAGAAATGCTGCTCTTGGCAGGAAAGTGCTATTAATACAATTTATGAAAGGAGGGGTCAAGCAAGGGATTGATCATGCAGTAAAGCTATGCGGTAATTTAACCTGGGTAAGATCATCACATTCCTTTGATCAATATAATTCTGAAGCAATTGAGAATAATAAAAATTTAAAAAAATCTATTCAAGAATCTACTATTGAATTATGGAATTTTTGTAAAAGAGAACTACAGTCTGGGGAGAACGACCAAATCATACTTGATGAAATTTTTTTAGCTATTGGCATGAAAATTATCGATAAAGATGATTTGATTTCAACACTTGAAAACCGATTTATATCAGGAGATGTAATCCTTACTGGTACAGATATACCTAAAGATTTTTTATTAATGGCTAACCAAATTACCGAACTTCGCTCATAAGAACAATGCTAAAAAATGATCTCTGGATAAATCAAAAAGCTTCGGAAGGTATGATAAAACCCTTTCAATCAAATTTGGTGAGACATCTTGAGCCTGACAATAAAAAAAAGCCAGTTTTGAGTTACGGATGTTCCTCTTATGGTTATGATTTAAGACTTTCATCAAAAGAATTCCTAATTTTTAGACATATCCCTGGGACTGTGATGAACCCAAAAAAGTTCAATCCGAATAATTTAGAGAAAACTGCTCTTCACCATGATAATGATGGAGACTTTTTTATTCTTCCTGCTCACTCCTATGGTTTAGGAGTTGCTTTAGAAAAGATGAAAGTGCCAGAAAATATAACTGTAATCTGTATAGGGAAAAGTACTTACGCGCGACTTGGAATTATTGTTAATACAACGCCCGCAGAGGCAGGGTGGGAAGGTCATCTAACTTTAGAGTTTAGTAATAGTTCAGGTGCAGATTGCAGAATATATGCTGAAGAGGGTATTTGCCAACTACTCTTTTTTGAAGGGGATCCATGCTCTACAACTTATGAAGATAGAAGAGGTAAATATCAAAACCAACCAGAGAAAGTAACTCTTGCAAAGATCTAAAATGAGTAAAGTTGAACTAATTTCACTAACTCCTGATGCAGAAAAAACAATGGCTTACATTGCAAGAGTTAGTAATCCAAAAAATCAGGAAAATGAAGACTATTCGAAATTATTGAGTTATTGCATTAAAAATGAACATTGGAGTGTTTTTGAACAGTCATTTATGACCTTGCAAATAGAAACTAACAGAGGGATTGCTGCCCAAATTTTGAGACATAGATCATTTACTTTCCAGGAATTTTCACAAAGATATGCAGATAGTTCTCAATTGGGTAATATTCCCTTACCAGAGTTAAGGCGTCAAGATTTTAAAAACAGGCAAAATTCAATTCCTGATCTCCCTGATGAGTTAAAAAAAAGATTCAATGAAAAAATTGGTTTACACTTTCAGGCTGCTTCAGAATTATATGAAGATTTACTTGCTGAAGGTGTAGCCAAAGAATGTGCGAGATTTGTTTTACCATTAGCAACTCCAACAAGAATCTATATGTCTGGATCATGCAGATCGTGGATCCATTACATTCATTTAAGATCAGCTCATGGCACCCAAAAAGAACATAAATCTATTGCCCAAAATTGCAAGTCTATTTTTAAAAAAAGTTTTCCGATTGTATCAAAATCTCTAGAATGGTAAAAATTTATCCATGACTACGAGGATTAACCTTATTATTTTTATTTTCTTCAATTGTTGAAAATTCAGGATTAATAATTTCCTCATAACGTTTATCTTCTTTTTTTATACTATTAATAGATTTTCTTATTTTTATTTCATCTTGTTTACCAATAAAAGTAGATATTAGATTACCCTGTTTATCAAAAATATTAACTTGAGGAATACCGTTGACAGCAAATTTCTTTATATAATTATCCCATTTTTGATTATCAACATTTAAAAAAACAAAATTAATATCTTTTTCGTATTCATCTTTAAAAGCAGAAACTTTTGGAGCCATTTCTTTGCAAACTTCACACCACTCAGCATAAAATTCCATAAATGTAGGCTTATTATTTGTAAAAGCTATTTCAGGATCAACAGATAATTCTCCAAAACTCTTTAGAAGAAAAGTTGATTTAAACAAGAAATTTCTAAACAATAACAGTGAAATGAAAACAATAAATATAGTCAGAATAAGTATTATTTTTAAATTTTTCTTTAAAATTTGCTCTTGACTCTCAGATTGCACTATTAAGGAATTACTAACTAAAAACATCTTAAATAAGTTAAACAAATAAAGAGAATTGAAATCTATAAGCTTTTAATCAACTGATAGAATAATAAGTAAATAGTTATCAAAATTTCTTTGATTACTGAAATCTAATTATGCAATCAATCTTTGGAACTGATGGAATAAGAGGAAGATTTAATGAAGAAATAACCTATTCACTAGCCTACAAAGTAGGATATGCTCTTGGTGCAAGCTTAAAGAAGAAAAGTCCAATAATAATTGGGAGAGATACAAGAATTAGTGGAGATATTCTTCTTCAGGCAATAACACAAGGTATAAACGATAGTGGCAAAAAATTTATAAATCTTGGAATCTGCCCTACCCCAGCTATACCTTTTTTAATCAAAAAAGAGAACTTGAGTAGTGGGATTATGATATCTGCAAGTCACAATCCACCAGAATATAATGGATTAAAAATTTTTGATCATAATGGTCAAAAAATTTCCAAATATTTTGAAAATAAAATTCAAAAATCAATTGAAGAATTAAATCACAATATCTCAGTTCCTAGAAAAGTGATCCCCCGAAATACAAATAAAGATCTTATTGATATTTATAATAAAAGCCTAATCCAAACAATGGGTGGAGAAAATCTAAGCGGGTTGAAAATAATATTAGACACATGCTATGGATCAGCGGCAACCTGCGCAAAAAACATTTTTCAGTCTCTTGGTGCTGATGTAATAGTTATTAATAACTCTAAAAATGGATTGAAAATTAATGTGAATTGTGGTTCGACTAACCTCGAACCATTAAAAAAAGCATTAAGAGAGAGTCCTGCAGATATGGGTTTTAGCTTCGATGGGGATGCCGATAGAGTAATTGGGATAGATTCAAAAGGCAATGTTTTAGATGGAGATCACATTCTTTTCCTTTGGGGTAGAGAACTTATGGAACAAAAAATTCTCACAAATAATTTACTAATATCAACGCAAATGGCAAACTTAGGTTTTGAAAAGGCCTGGGAGAAAATTGGAGGAATTCTATATAGAACTGATGTAGGAGATAAACATGTGCATGACGCAATTAAGGAAAAAGGAGCAGTTTTAGGAGGTGAGCAGTCAGGTCATATACTTTCAGAAATTAATAACTTTTCTGGAGATGGGATATTGACTGCACTTCAAATTTCTAAATTTTGTAAAAAGAAAAATATTAATTTAAATGATTGGCTTAGAAGTAGTTTCGAACCTTATCCTCAAAAACTAACCAATATCAATCTAGATTTTAATATTAATAAATTAAATCCAGAAACCAAAATCTTGATTGATCAAACTATAGAGTTTTTTCAGCAAATATATTCGGATAATTGTAGAGTTTATATAAGGCCTAGCGGTACAGAACCTATTATTAGAGTTCTAGTTGAGGCTAAAAATCCTAAGAAAGTTGATTCTTTATCAAGCGAAATAACGAAAAAACTCTTTTTAGAAATTGATAAAATAACAAATTAAAGATGCATTAAATTTTTATATAAATCCTTTCAAAAATATCAAGTTGATTAACAATCACATATTTTTCCCGATTAGTTTTAACTTTATTTGGATTAAAACTTTCGGAATAATTGAAACCTTTTTTATCTATCGTTTTAAAATCAAAATTACTTGATATGGTGTAATCCATATAATCGAATAAATCCTTTACATCCGTTTTTATAAAAATTAAGGTTCCTTTTTGCAATGAACTTGAAAGTATGTTAATGAATTCTGGCTGAATTACACGCCTTTTATAATGTCTCTTTTTAAACCATGGATCAGGAAAATTAAAAGAAAGACTTTTTAGATTTTTGATAATAAATTTACTTTGGAAATCATTCATAATATTATTGGCATTACCAAATATAAAATATAGATTCTTGATTTCTCTTTCAAGCACTTTTAATTTTGCATTTTTGACTAATTTCTCACGGATTTCAATTCCTAAATAATTCCAACTGGTATTAACTAAAGCTAAATCAAATAGAAACTCACCAGAAGCACAACCTATATCCAAATGAAGATTCGATTTAGAATCACCAAACATTTCGCTCAAAGAAGGTATTCTCTCAATTTGATTGAAATTACTACTAAGGGGATTAACATGCTGTCTCATAAAATTATCAATATATTTCTAGGCAATAATATAAGGATGCATAATATTCATAACTATGACAATAGTAAGTTAAAAAGTAACAGTTTGATGTTTAATTATTATGTGTTTAAAAAGAAAAAGTTTTGAACGTTTTTAATCAACTTTCTATTTGGGTATCCTTTCATCTTTCAATAATTTTCCTTATTGGTATTCCTGTTACTCTATCCTTCTGGTCAATAAAAAAAAGAAATAAAGCAGTTGTTAAACTTCTATCAATTTATTGGAAAATATCCCTTTTATTTTTTATAAGCCTTCTACTTCTAATAGGAAAGTATAATTATGCTCTTGTGATAACAAATATTTCAACATTATTAATGACAATTTCAGTTTGGTTTTGGAACGATATTAATGATGAATTAAGAGAATATGATTTTTCTTACTCTCTTACCACAACGACAAAAATATGGAGATGGACGATAACTTTTATATCTCTCAATTTCTTTATTCAGAGTTCACAAAACTTCAACTGCTTTTCTTTTATTAATTCGGATGAGTGTGCAATATGGCTTCAGCCTTCTTCAAATTTATATATTATTATAAAAAATTTATTTAATTTTTTCTTTGGAGCTAACTTTACTCAGCCGATAGCAAAATTCTTAGGATTATTTTCATTATTAATCTATATTTTAGGCCTTATTCAATGGTCAATAATCAAATTACCTAAAAATGGAAGAAACTCTTGCTTCTCAGAAAATGGCAAAAATTGATTTAATAAATAGTCTTGAAAAAATAAGTTCCGAGATACCTGATAAAATACTTAAACTAGAGGGTTTCATTCTAAAAGAAAATCAAAAAGAAAAATTAGAAATACTTATTTTCAGAGGTTACAGTAGCTCAACAACTCATCCAATTGAAATAGATTCAGAAAAAAAAGTAATAGCACTTACTTATGTAATTACAAACTTTAAACTTTATAAGGCACCGTTAAAAGAAACCGAAGAAAATTTTATAAAAGAAAATCAAAACTCAGTTTTCTTTTTGAATCGAAAAAACTGGATTTAAATAAATTCAGAATTAATAATATTTGAACATCTTTTGCATAATTTTGTATTTTGGATTCCATTAAAAGTTTCTTTTTGATAGTGCCAACATCTATCACATTTTTGACCTTGAGCTTTCATTATTTGAATTTTGCCAAGTGCATTGTTATCAATAATCAAAGAATTCTCCACTAAATCGGATACCACTTGGAATTTTGATACTATAAGCCAATCCCTAAATAAATCTACATCTTGATTACCAAATTCTTTTAGCCAAGTAAGTGAATCTTTTAAAACTTTATCTTCAGGTAAATAATTAACTTCAGTTTCTAAAGCTGCTCCAATTATTTGTTTGTTCCTACATCCTTCAATAGCCTTGTTAATTTCAACTCTCAAATTTCTTAAATTTGCAATATGCTCATTAAGTATTTGATTTTTCCATGACTGCGAAAATGTTGGCCATTTTCTTTGAAAGACTGATTTTTCTTTAGTTGAATATGGAATATTTTGCCAAATATCTTCAGCCATATGACAAAGTACTGGAGAAATAAGTACTGCTAAATTTTCAACAACTTTTGACATGACGAACTGACATGATCTTCTCCTAAATTGTGATTTAGAACTTACATATAACCTATCCTTGGCAATATCCAAATAAAAATTTGATAGATCTACAACGCAGAAACTTTGCAAGATTTGGAAAAATTTTGAAAATTCATAATTTTCATAAGCATTTGATATTTGATCTGTAACCTCAACTAATCTGCCTAACATCCATTGATCCAAGAGAGGCAATTGATCAATTTCAAAACTATCAGTTTTAGGATCATAATCATGAATATTACCTAAAAGATATCTTGCAGTATTACGAACTTTTCTGTAAACGTCTGAAAGTTGCTTCAGTATATTTGAACCAATTGGAACATCTACTGAATAATCTACAGAGCTTACCCATAGCCTTAAAACATCAGCACCATAAGCAGGGTCAGTTTTTTTGTTATTACCTCCATTAATAATAATATTTGGATCAACAACATTTCCTAAAGATTTGCTCATTTTTCTTCCGTTTTCATCAAGTGCAAAACCATGAGTCAAAACTTTCTTATATGGAGGTTTATTATTGACTGCAACAGATGTTAGCAAAGAAGACTGGAACCATCCTCGATGTTGATCTGAGCCCTCTAAATAAAGATCTGCTGGATACTTTAATTCATTTCTTAGTTCACATACTGCGGCCCAGCTAGATCCTGAATCGAACCAAACATCCATTGTATCTGTTCCTTTTTTCCATAGATCCGATTCTTTTGAATAATTTTCTGGCAAAAGATTCTTAACGTCCCAATCCCACCAAATGTCTGCTCCATGTTCACTAAAAAGTTCTTGAATATGATTAATTATGTCGTTGTTAAGGAGAATTTCATTACCATTTTTTTTATAAAAAACTGGAATAGGGACTCCCCATGACCTTTGTCTAGAAATACACCAATCTCCTCTACCAACAACCATAGAATAAATTCTTTTCTTTCCAGTCTCTGGCATCCATTCAACATCTTCGATAGCCTTTAATGCAGATGATCTAAATCCATTTACAGATGCAAACCATTGTTCTGTTGCCCTAAAAATAGTTGGTTTTTTGGTTCTCCAATCATACGGATATCTATGCTTATAATTTTCTTGTAATAGAAGCAAATTATTTCCTTTTAAATATTCAATAATTAAATCATTTGCATCTTTCAGGACATTTGATCCTTTGAATTGTCCAGAATATTCATTTAAGTTCCCTTTTTCATCAACGACACATGTTATTGGTAAATCATATTTTTGACCCACATTAAAATCATCTATGCCATGACCAGGCGCAGTATGAACAATTCCAGTTCCTGATTCTGTAGTAATATAATCCCCTCCAATTACAATTCTGCAATTTTTATTCTTAGAGGGATGTTGATATTCAATACTTTCCAATTTAGAGCCTTTAACCTCTAAAAGAACCTTGAAATCTTTATTAAATTTCTTACTTATTTCAGAAAATAAATCCTTTGCAAAAAGGTAAATTTGTTTATCTTCATCGATAGCAAAAACGTAATTTATTTTTGGATTTACTGCAACAGCTTCATTTGCAGGTATGGTCCAAGGAGTAGTGGTCCAAATAGTTATGAAAGAATTATTTTGAAAAAAATCTTTTTTAATATTTAGATTTTCTCGGATGAAATTTAATAGAATTTCCTCAGGTATTTTAGTGATTTTTAATGAAACATAAATACTTTTTGAATAATGTTCATCAGGATATTCTAATTCTGCCTCTGCAAGTGCAGTCCTTGAACTTGGACTCCAATGCACAGGTTTAAGACCTCGATATATGTAGCCATTTAAAAACATTTTCCCAAATACTCCAATCTGAGCAGATTCATAACTTTTCTTAAGTGTTAAGTAAGGATTATTCCAATCTCCCCATATGCCCCACCTTTTGAAACCCTCCTTTTGATTATTGATTTGGATATGGGCATAATCTGTTGCTTTTTTTCTTAGATTTAGAGTATCAAGATTCTTTCTTTCATCAGTTTTTAAATTCTGAAGAACTTTTAATTCAATAGGTAAACCATGACAGTCCCAACCAGGTACGAAATGAACCCTAAACCCTCTTAAGGTTTTGTACTTATTGATTATGTCTTTTAAAACTTTATTAAGGGCATGACCCATATGAAGCGCTCCATTTGCATAAGGAGGGCCATCATGTAATGTAAATATTTCGCCTGAATTGCTTGAACCTAATTGGAAATCAATATCATTGTTAGCCCAAAAATTCTGAATCTCGGGTTCTCTTACAACTGAGTTAGCACGCATTGAGAAGTCAGTTTTTAGTAAATTTAAAGTTACTTTGTAAGAAAAGTCTGATTTTTGTTCTTTGCTATTTTGAGATTTCATACGACGAAATAAGAAATATTGGTGATCAAAAGAATTATTTAAATAAATCTAGTTCATTATATTCTTTCTTAATTGACCTGTAGTTTTTTTGGGATGTTTCAAAAAACCAATTTATTTGATTTCAGATTTTTATATTATCATTTTTATCATTTCTTACCCAATTTTTTTGGGTTGTATTTTTATTATTGCTACCAAAACTAAAAAAATTTGAAAGTCTCGTGAAATCACCAAATACCAGATTAATAGATTCTAATATTTTCGAAAAGTTATTTTTAAACTCCAAAAAGGTAGTTAATTTTTTCTTTTCGTTATCTGTCAATTGGTACCATCTAGATAAAAAAAGCTCTACTAGATAAAAAATGACTAGTACTGTTAAAAGAAGGAAAATTACTAAAAATGATACATCCAATGTTTTATTTTTAATTATTAATATCAAACCTATTAATAAATTTAAAAAAGCTTTTATTAAGTCTTTTGGTTTGCCGAGCTCAAGATAAATTATCGGTACAGTTAGAAAAATGGTCCCAATTACAATATAAAAAGTTCCCAAATAAAATATCAAACTATTCATTAAATTTACTACTTAATTAAATTATAAGAGTTGATATGGATAAGCAAAGTACCTATAAATAATTCCCTTAAGTGCGGTCGGGGAGACTTGAACTCCCACACCCGAAGATACGAGTACCTAAAACTCGCGCGTCTACCAATTCCGCCACGACCGCTCAAATAAAATAATAATTGAAAGAGGTTTATTTTAAAATTTTTTTTCTTAAAGATGATTAATTTGACACATTAAATTAAATTAAAAATTTCTTAAAAGAAATTTTTTATGCTTGAGCATACAATCATCTCAAAATATTAGTTATATTATTTAAAGAATCAAAGAAACGATTTCAAACTTAACCAGTAAAAATACAACGAAAAATACTAATTCTTCAAAAACATTTAATTGGCAAAAAGAGATTAAAAATTACGTAGATCCGCCAAGTTTTTGGAATCCAACATTAGGTTTATTTTTTGGCGGTTATTTTCTTGCTTTTCTTAGCATATGGCAATGGTATAGGGGTGTTTGGCCTTTACCTTTACTTGTAGCCACTGCGTTTTTAGCTTTACATATTGAAGGTACTGTTATTCATGATGCCTGTCATAAAGCTGCTCATCCAGTTCCTTGGATAAATCAAGCAATGGGTCACGGCTCAGCTATTCTATTAGGGTTTAGCTTCCCAGTATTTACGAGAGTTCATTTACAACATCATATTCACGTAAATCACCCCAAAAATGATCCAGATCATATCGTCAGTACTTTTGGGCCAATTTGGCTAATTGCTCCAAGATTTTTTTATCATGAGGTGTTTTTCTTTCAAAGAAAACTTTGGCGCAGATATGAGTTACTACAATGGGGAATTGAAAGATCCATATTCATAACAATTATCTTGGCAGGTTTGAAATTTGACTTTATGAATTTGATTTATAATTTATGGTTCGGCCCAGCATTAATGGTAGGAGTCACTTTAGGAATATTCTTTGATTATTTACCCCATAGACCATTTCGATCAAGGAATAAATGGATAAATTCTCGAGTTTATCCCAGCAAATTCATGAATTTATTAATAATGGGACAAAATTATCATCTCATTCATCATCTTTGGCCTTCGATTCCTTGGTTTGAATACAAAATAGCTTATGAAAAAACTAAGCCATTATTGGATAAAAAAGGCTCCCCTCAAAGGGTTGGAATATTTGAAAGTAAAGAAGACATTTTTAACTTTATTTATGATTTATTAATAGGTGTAAGAAGTCATAGCAAAAAGAGGGGGAAAATAAGAAAAATCATAAATTTATATCCAGGCTTTAAAATAAAAAAATTTTTATTAAAGATAGTCAACAAAACATTTATTGGAAGCAACTAAATAACTCATTCATTAATAATTTTTGGTACTTTAAAATATTTATCTTCTCTCGATGGACCCAATTCTAAAAGCTCTTCATTGCAATCAGAGTTTTTCTTTTCGTCTTTTCTAAATACATTTAGAACCTCTATAGCTCTGGTAGTACAGGGGATATCATCTGTATCAATTTTTTCTAGTTGTCTTATATAATCCAATATCTTTTCTAATTGTTCTGCATGATTATTAATTTCATTCTCGTTAAGTTCTAATCTCGCTAACTGAGCAACTTTTTTTACTTCCTCTTTAGTTATTTTTGTCATAACTTTAATATCTTTCTTATTAAATAATAGTTTATTAAGAACTTTTTATTTACATATCATTTGAATTTCAAATAATTTAAAAAAATAATAACTTCTTTTTCAAAATCAATATCAATTAATAGACTTAATTATTTTTCTCAGCTAAATATGTTATTAGATAAATATTGAAAAATAGAAGCAGAATTTTTTCCAAAAAATTTTTTTTATCGGCACTCTAAACTTGTTGCCCCTGATTTAATAGGCTGTCACCTTATAAAAAAAAATAATGGGATAGATCAAGTTAAGGGGGTTATTGTTGAAACTGAAGCTTATTCACAAGAAGAAGAGGCCTGTCATGGCTACCGCAAAATGACTGAATCAAACAAATCATTATTTGGCAAACCTGGCACATTTTATATTTACAAATCTTATGGCATCCATCATTGTTTAAACATAGTTACTGATAAAGAAAATTTTGCGAGTGGTGTATTAATAAGATCAATTTTTATCTCTAAAAAGAATGAAAGATTAGCTTCTGGACCTGGCCTAGTTACTAAGACATTCAGCGTAGACATTTCATTTAACTCACTTGAAGTTCTTAATAACAAATCTTTATGGATTTCTCCAAGAGAATCCACTCTAGAAGAAAAAGATCTTATTCAAACTACGAGAATTGGCATATCAAAGGCAAAAAATATAAAATGGCGTTGGTATCTCAAAAACAGTAGGAGTGTAAGTAAAAGATTAAAAGGTGACAGAACACCTAAATTTCAATAATCATTTATCTTTTAAACGTAATGCAAATTTGGCCTCATAAACATATCCACACACTAGCTAATTTTTCAATTGAAGATTATGAGTCAGTATTTGAATTAGCTAATAGATTTGATGCAGTAAAGAATGCAGGAACGAAAAAGATACCGGCCTTGCAAGGGACTTTGGTAACGTCTTTATTTTTTGAACCTAGTACAAGAACAAAAAATAGTTTTGAGCTCGCAGCAAAAAGGCTTTCTGCTGATGTCCAAACTTTTGCTCCATCCTCTAGTTCTTTAACAAAAGGCGAAACAATAATTGATACAGCTATAACCTATTCTGCTATGGGGGCTGATACATTAGTTGTAAGACATTCATCAAATTACATAACCTTTGAGATCGCTAAAAAACTTGATGCAATAAATTCCAAGACTTCGGTCCTTAATGCTGGAGATGGATTACATAGTCACCCTAGCCAAGGATTGCTTGACATCTATACATTAATAAAATTCTTTTCCAAAAAAACACTGAATCCAGAGGTTTTAAATTCCAAAAAGATTTTAATAATTGGAGACGTTAATCATTCAAGGGTTGCCAGATCTAATCTATGGGCTTTGAGTGCATTCGGTGCAGACATAATCTTATGTGGTCCTAAGACACTAATACCTGATGAATTTATCAATTTTTTAAAAACTCCCGCGCCAAATCAAATAGAAGATCCTGTTAAATCAAGAGGTCCGATAACAATTTCTAGATCATTGGAAGAATCAATAAAAATTGCAGATGCAATTATTGTTTTAAGACTTCAGAAAGAAAGAATGATGGAGAATTTACTAAGTAGCATTGATTCATATAGTTTGGATTATGGCTTAACCCCAGAGAAATTATCTTTGAATAATAAAGAAATTCCAATTCTCCATCCTGGTCCCATTAACAGAGATATTGAAATAAGTAGTAAAGTAGTAGATCGATATCCAAATTGCTTAATTAATAATCAAGTGTCAAATGGTATCCCTATAAGAATGGCTTTGCTTTATCTATTACAGAAATACAACAAATAAATTTATAGCAACTTAAGACTTTCTGTAAAGAAACCATAAAATAATCCTAATCTTAAAGAATCTAAAAAAAGTACTAAAAATTTCCTTTTCCTTTCAGACCTAAAATTTCTTCTTAGAACTATTAAAATCTCGATAAGAACTACTGATAATAAAGCAGCTACAGGATCCATGAGTTCCACAACAGCACTTACCATACCAAGAGAACTTCCAATGAAGTAGCCAATTAAAAGTGTAATCAAAGAAATTGAATATCTTCGCCATGGATTATTAGCCCAAAAACTTAATGTCTGCAGATTTTCCACAATTATTTGCTGAAATTTTGTCTTTTGAGGTTTAACAACCATTTTGTATTAAACTATGCCGCTTCAGAGTTTGATTGAATTTTAGTATTTCCTTCTATTAATTCAAGCAATGCTTCCAACTGAGCCATTAATCCTCTTAACTCGCTTGATTCAGGGAAAAGATCATCTTCTTTTATTCCTAATTGCATTACTCTGAGCTCTTGTCTTAAATAGCGTATGTGACTAATGACTTGCTCTCTTTTGGTTTGCGACATGAGATAAATAATTACAGTAATATTTTAAGAAAGAATATTTTTGAAAAGGAGAGATTGCATATTTATGATTGAGAATGAAGATAAATTATCTAACAACAATTTCAAAAGATTGTGAATATTGAAAATTTTCATGTCCTTGAAAATATTTACTTAATTCTGATATCAATTTTAAATAATTACTTGAGGCTTTATTATTAGAATGTATTGTCTTTACTCAATATGAAATTCATTTCTGAAAATCAAATAAGTGAGGAACTAGTAAATTCTTTTGATGAAGAAATGACCCTTGAGCTCGCTAAAAGGCTAGAGGAAGATAACTATAATACTCCATTTGATGGTTTAAAAGACTGGCACTTACTGAGGGCTCTTGCAATCAATAGACCTGAATTAACAACTAATTATATCCATCTTCTCGATCAGGAGCCTTTCGATGAAAACTAAAAGTAAGGACTCCAAAATAAAGGTTCTTTTATTAATAACAGGGAGTATTGCAGCTGTAAGGATTCCATTATTAGTTAGCCAATTAGCGAAAGAAAATTATGAAATAAGATGCGTTTTATCTAAAAATGCAGAAAAATTAGTAAAGCCGCTTTCTCTCTCTATCTTGAGTAGAAATCCTTGCATTTTAGAAAATGATCAATGGTCAAATAGTCAATCAACACCTCTTCACATAGAACTAAGTAATTGGGCTGATATTTTAATCATTGCGCCTTTAACAGCGACAACATTAGCAAAATGGGTAACTGGAAATGCAGAGGGATTGATCCCAAGCATCTTAATAGCAAATATAAAGCCAATTATTGTTGCACCAGCAATGAATTCACAAATGTGGCTAAATAAAGCTGTCCAAAAAAATTATGAGAATTTACAGAATTATGAAAATGTTTTGTCTTTGCAACCAAGTGAAGGCCTCTTAGCGTGTGATGCTATTGGTATCGGTAAGATACCTCCAAATGATCTAATTCAATTAGCTCTTGAATTTATAGCTTCACACAAACAAAATAAATATCGCAAAGATTTACTTAATAAAGAAATTTTAATAACTGGAGGGTGCACCTCAGAGAAAATTGACGCGGCAAGACACATTACTAACAAAAGTTCTGGAGCTATGGGCCTACTTCTTTCACAAGTAGCGAGGTTCAGAGGAGCACAAGTAAAATATGTTCATGGGCCTCTGAAAATCGATAAGAATCTTACTGATGGAATAAAAAGATATGAAATTGAAACTAGTGTTGATTTAATTAGGGCACTTAATAATGAAATATCAAATTGTGATTATTTTTTCATGAATGCAGCAGTATCTGATTTCAAGATAACCTCTGATACTTCAGCTAAAATTCCAAAAAATAAAATCAATGATCATTTGAATCAAAACTTTGAGCTAGTCCCAGATATTTTAAAAACAATTAGTAAATCAAAAAAAGATAACCAAGTTTTTGTAGGCTTTTGTGCTTTTACAGGATCTATCGAAGAAGCACGATTAACAATCAAAGAAAAGATAATCCAAAAGGGTTGTGATTATCTATTCGCAAATCCAATTGATATTGAAGGCCAAGGCTTTGGCTTTTTGGCACAAAATGAAGGGTGGCTGTTCGACACTAACAATATGGAACACTACATTAACAAAACATCAAAAATTGATTTAGCAAATAAATTAATAACCCAAATTATTTCATAAAAAAAATAAAAAAAAATTTTTTAATTTGTATTTTTTTGTAATCTTAATCATCAAAAATAATGTGATAGCTTAAAATAATTCCAGTTTTTTAAAATCTAAAAAGCTACGGGTTGTTTCGAGGATTTAAAAGTTCTATCTTTTATGGTCCTTTCCCTTGTAATATCCGTACTGAACTATTTAGATGATCTTTAATCTATCGTCACAGAACTTTACTGCAACTTTAATTATGAGAATTCGTTCTTTCTTAGCTTTTGTTATTTCAATTTGTATAACTTTTGCTTTCGTACCTGTTAAAACATTTGCTTTTTCTGAAAGAGGAAATGCACAATTCACAGATGTTGTTAACACAGGAAAAGCTAATGATTGCCCAACATTAGACTCATCTCTTGTCGGATCAATATCTTTAGGGAATGGAGATAGCCTTAGAGGAATATGCATGCATCCAACAGAAGTTTATGTAAAAGTGCCGGGGACAAAACGAAAAGCTGCAGAATTTGTTTCTACAAAAATTATTAGCCCTAGAAATAACACTACAGTGACAGAAGTTTATGGAGATATAGATTCAGGAACTTTTACCGAAAAAGGTGGAATTGATTTTCAACTTATTACTGTATTAACTCCTGGTGGTTTAGAGGTGCCATTTGCATTCTCAGCAAAAGATCTTACAGCTGATTTACCTTCATCTATTGAGCCTGGCACTGAGTTTAGCGGTTCAACATTTACTCCTAACTACAGAACTGGTGATTTTCTAGATCCTAAGGCAAGAGCTAAAAATACTGGTGTTGAATATGCTCAAGGTTTAGTTGCATTAGGAGGCGATGATGAAGAACTTGCAAAAGAAAATATTAAAGTTGATGTAAACGGTACTGGAGTTATTACTCTTTCAATCAACAATGTAGATTCTGAAACAGACGAATTTGCTGGTACTTTTGAAGCTATCCAGCCATCAGATACAGATATGGGTTCAAAGGATCCACTTGATGTAAAAATAATTGGTGAGCTTTACGGAAGAAAGGCATAAATCCTATTGAAGAGGAAAAGGGGGTTAAACCCCTCTTTTTTTTTCAAATTTTTCTTTAATCAATTATAAAAATGGAATTACAACAAAAAACTAAAAAAGATACTAATGGACATATACCGCCTTATGGAGGGGAACTAAAAAATTTAATTATCAAAGATAAAAACCTTAAAAATAATCTTATCTCTAAAGCTACTTATGAGTTTGAATGCAGCGAGAGAAATGCATGCGATGTAGAACTTTTGATGGTTGGAGCTTTTTCTCCATTGGAAGGTTTTATGGATGAAAATAACTATAATTCGGTAATTAAAAATAATAGAGATACAAACGGGTTTCTTTTTGGCTTGCCTATTGTATTTGATTCAAATAATGAAAAAGTAAAAGCTGGAGAGACAATATTGCTTACTTTTAAAAAACAAAAAATAGCCGTTTTAGAAGTTAGCTCTAAATGGGAGCCTGATAAATCCTTAGAGGCTGAACTTTGTTATGGTACTAATTCTTTAGATCATCCTGCTGTTAAGATGATTTTTAATGAGAGAGGGAGATTTTATATAGGAGGAAGAGTTTATGGTTTCGAATTGCCAATTAGAGAGTTTCCCTGCAAAACACCTGCAGAGGTAAGATCTACGCTACCATCAAATTATGATGTAGTTGCATTTCAATGCAGAAATCCAATTCATAGAGCACATTATGAATTATTTACTAATGCCTTACTCTCAGATAATGTCTCTCCTGATTCAGTTGTTTTAGTACATCCAACTTGTGGGCCAACTCAACAAGATGATATCCCTGGAAAAGTTAGATATTTTACCTATAAAGAATTAGAAGAAGAAATATCTAATGAAAAGATAAAATGGGCTTTTTTACCTTATTCAATGCATATGGCAGGGCCAAGAGAAGCTCTTCAACATATGATAATCAGGAGAAATTATGGCTGCACCCATTTTATAATTGGTAGAGATATGGCTGGCTGTAAATCATCATCAACTGGTGAAGATTTTTATGGGCCATATGACGCCCAGAATTTTGCGAATAAATGCGCAGACGAATTAATGATGCGAA
>CACBBI010000013.1 GCA_902537445.1 uncultured Prochlorococcus sp. | reverse complement strand
TAATAAGTTCAAATCAGGGTTTTATTTCGTTTGAGAACCTATCAAATACTACAGGTCTTCATTTAACTTTAACTTCTTGTTTTTTAATTGTAGCTAGTGATATTGGTTCTTATTTCATTGGGAAGTCATTTGGTAAAACATCTCTATCTCCAATATCTCCGGGTAAAACTATAGAAGGTTTAATTGGAGGAATATCCTCTTCAATTTTACTAGCAATATTTTTCGCATTTTTAATGAATTGGGAAAATCCATTAGTTTTTGGAATAATTTATGGAATTTCAATTTCTCTTATGGCATTAGTTGGAGATTTAATTGAATCTATGATGAAGAGAGATGCAAAAATAAAAGATTCTGGAACTTTTTTACCGGGACATGGAGGAATTCTTGACAGAATTGACAGTTACATCTTTACTCCATCTGTTTTGTATTATATTTTTATAATTCTCAAGTATCTTAATTAATTAAAAAATCTTTTATTCCAGAAAATAATCTTGGATAATTTTACTAGATAATGATGGAAGATCTATATGTGGAAGATGACCACAATTTTGTAACCCTACAAAATTTAATTCTTCAATATTTCCTATTTTTTTAAGCTCTTTTTTTCCAAGAATTCGATCATTTTCTCCACACAATGTTTTAATTGGGATATTTTGGATATATTTTTGAGTCCCTGCAAATCCACCACTTTTTGCAAATGATGCAAGTGAATTCCTCCATCCTTTACAACCTAAGTGAATTGAAGCAATTTGCTCTTCCATCTTACCAACGCATTCATCTGGGAAAGCAAATGCTTGCCTACAAAGACTTTTTCTGACCTGAGGCAATCCAAGAAATGAGGCGCCAATTTGGTTAAGAGGAAAAGGGATACTCTTAGGTTCTCCAAACAATCCGGCGGGGGACAAAAGTAAAATTTTATCAATAGAATCAGGAATTTCAAAAGCAAGGTTTAAAGCTGTTGAGCCTCCCATAGAGGCACCAATAATTTTTAGATTCTTTGTTATCTTTAAGGTCTTAAGGAGATCAATTAAATGTGAAATTATTTTCGAGGAATTGTATTCATTTGTTGCACACCTAGGACTAAAACCAAAACCCAGCAGATCAGGAACGATAACTTGAAAATTTCTTTTTAGTGATTTGTATATTCTCCTGAATTCTAAAAAACTACTATCAAAGCCATGTAGAAGAAGTATAGGTTGACCTTTCCCTCCCATAACTACTGGAAATTTTAAGGAGTTCCAGTTTTGGTTGAGTTTTATCCATTTAACATCATTTGCCAAATAAAGACCTAAAGGGTCTAATAGTGACAATTTGGCACTTTCGAAAAATTCTGCATTTAAATCACTTAATTGTTCAAAATTGTTTTTAGTCAAAAAATGTTTATGTTTTAATTTTTTGTTGTTCAAAATTTGAAATAACCTCTATTATGTCTCGTCTATTAATTTCAAAAGGCAAAAAGTGAATCTCAGATTTATCTCGACAAGTAAAATCTGCAATTTTCTCTAAATTATTATTTTCAAAAACATTTATTCCAAGTTGTCCAATAGTAGTTGGCAAATTCAATTCTTCCATGAGTACAAATAATTGTTTAATTGATTGATCAGCTAATTTATTATTATTTTTCATTTCTTCTAGTCTTAATTGCAATAATAATCCAACCCCAACAATCTCACCATGTAAGAATTTATTAGGGGTGATTATCTGAGTAATTGCATTATGAATAGCATGTGCTGCTGCAGTCCTACATTTTTCTCCACCAATACCTCCAACTAATCCTGCTGTAAGTCCACATGCTTCTACAGTATTTTGCCAAGATGGATTATTTTCAGATTGACCCTTAAATGCTTTTCCTCCATCTATTAAAAGTTGATCTCTTAAAACTCTTGATATCTGAATTGCTTGTTGAACAAGACCGTCATCTATCTTTGAACTTGTTATCGAGGATTCGTACCATTTTGCCAAGGCATCTGCTATGCCACTTGCAAGTGTTCTTGATGGAGCTGTTTGAATAAATTTATGATCATAAACTAGAATTTTTGGACAAGATCTTAATGCAACATCTTTTATAAATTGACCATCCTTTGTATAAATATTCGATAAGGCTGTCCAACCAGCACATGTTGAGGCGCTAAGAGGGATTGTAACGCAAGGGATATTAAGAGACTCGGCTATATATTTTCCGGAATCTAGAACTTTGCCGCCTCCAGCTGCGATAACACAATCATTATTATTATTTGAAATAATATTCTTAACTCTTGAAATATCTTCATAACAACAATCAAATTGTAGATTAGCAGAATTAACATTAAGTTTTTGATTCTTTAAATCATTAAAAATATTATTTCTCAAATTATTCGTTTGAATACCTCTACCTAGAATTAATGGACTTTTAGTTAATCTAGTAATTTGAGGTAAAGATTTTTCCCAAGCAGAACTTCCCCTGTATATAGTTTCTGGAGAGATAGACTGCATATTTACTTTGAATTATTAGATGTTAGCACCTGCCAACTCTTGAGAAGATTCTTCAGGAGAAATATTTATCGTAACTTTTTTATTATCATCTATATCAACTAAAGCATTATCTCCATCTTTTATTCTTCCTGAAAGAACTTCTTCAGCCAAACTATCTTCGAGTAAACGCATAACCGCCCTTCTCAAAGGTCTTGCTCCGTATGAAGGATTATAACCTTCTTCAACAAGTCTTTCTTTGAAAGCATCGGTGACATTTAATTTAATGCCTTTATCTTGTAATCGGACAAAAACTTCTTGCAACATTATTTCAGCAATTTCTTTAACTTCATTTTTAGTTAGTTGTCTGAATACAATTATTTCATCAAGTCTATTTAAAAATTCAGGCCTAAAGTATTGCTTAAGTTCTTCATTAACTAATGATTTAATTCTATTATATTGGCTATCTTCAACTGAATCACCTGAGAATTCGAATCCAAGTCCGCCCCCTCCTTTCTCGATCACTTTTGAACCGATATTAGAGGTCATTATTAACAATGTATTTTTAAAATCTACAGTTCTACCTTTGGAATCAGTTAATCTTCCATCTTCAAGTAGTTGCAATAATAAGTTGAAAACGTCAGGATGGGCCTTTTCAACCTCATCAAATAAAACGACGGTATAAGGACGTCTTCTAACCGCTTCAGTAAGCTGGCCACCTTCATTAAAACCAACATAACCTGGAGGCGAGCCAATAAGTTTACTAACTGTATGTCTTTCCATAAATTCTGACATATCTAATCTAATCATTGCTTCTTCACTACCGAAGAAATATGAAGCTAATGATTTAGTTAATTCAGTTTTACCAACACCAGTAGGACCAGAGAAGATAAAACTCGCAATAGGTCTATTGGGATTTTTTAATCCAACTCTTGCTCTTCTTATAGCTCTTGAGACAGCCTTTACAGCTTCATCTTGTCCAATAAGCCTTTGGTGAAGTGTTTCCTCCATATTAAGAAGCTTGACTGATTCAGTTTCTGTTAATTTTTGAACAGGAACGCCTGTCCATGAAGCAACTATATGTGCTACATCCTCTTCACTAACAAGGGGGCTTTGTAAAAGTTTTGAATCACTTTTTACAGAATTTTCAGTATCAGATTGATCTCCAGCTGTAGATTCTTTTTTATTATCCAATACCTCTTTGATTTTTGCAGACAATTCCATCTCTTTTTCACGTAATTGGCCAGCTTGATCGAAATTTTGATCTCTAACAGATTCTTCCTTCTGTTTTTGGATTTGCCTTAGTTCTCTATCAATTTGTTTCGCTTCAGGTGGAAGTTTAGAGTTTATTAAACGTACTCTACTTCCAGCCTCGTCGATAAGGTCAATAGCCTTATCAGGTAAAAATCTATCAGAAATATAACGATCCCCTAAATGAGCAGCGGCCTCTAACGCATCATCAGTAATTTTTAAACGATGATGTTGTTCATAACGTTCTCTAAGACCTTTTAAAATTTCGATCGTATCTTCTATAGATGGCTCCCCTACCATTACAGGCTGGAATCTTCTCTCAAGAGCAGCATCTCTTTCAATATGTTTTCTATATTCATCTAAAGTTGTAGCCCCAATACATTGAAGTTCCCCTCTAGCTAATGCTGGCTTGAGAATATTTGCTGCATCTATAGCTCCTTCAGCTGCTCCAGCACCAATTAAAGTATGTACTTCATCTATCACAAGAATGACGTTACCTGCTGATTTTATTTCTTCCATTATTTTTTTTAACCTTTCTTCAAATTCACCTCTATATTTTGTTCCTGCTACCAAGAGGCCTATATCAAGAGTCAAAACTCTTTTATCTTCAAGAATATCTGGTATATCCCCAGTTTGTATTCTTTGAGCTAAACCTTCTGCAATAGCTGTTTTACCTACACCTGGCTCGCCAATAAGAACAGGATTGTTTTTTGTCCTCCTACCTAGTATTTGAACTACACGATCTATTTCTGAATAGCGCCCAACTACTGGATCTAATTTTGATTCACTTGCTAATTTTGTTAAATTTGTTCCAAATTCATCAAGAGTAGCAGTTTTTAAGTTGCCCTTAGTTGTACTGGCCCCTGTGCCAACTTCAGCTGTTTCACCTAGCATCCTTATAACTTGAGTTCTAACTTTTGTAAGGTCAATATTAAGATTTTCAAGAACTCTCGCAGCCACACCTTCACCTTCTCTTATTAAACCCAACAATAAATGTTCTGTACCAATGTAATTGTGGCCAAGTTGACGAGCCTCTTCTAAAGATAATTCTAGAACTCTTTTAGCCCTGGGAGTAAAAGGTATTTCAACAGCTACAAACCCTGAACCTCTACCTATTATCTTTTCCACCTCTATCCTAGAATCTTTTAAATTAACTCCAAGTGATTTAAGTACTTTCGCTGCGACTCCTGTTCCTTCTCCAATTAACCCCAAAAGAATTTGTTCAGTTCCAACAAAATTATGACCTAGTCTTCTAGCTTCCTCTTGAGCAAGCATAATGACCTTTATAGCCTTTTCTGTAAATCTTTCAAACATTAGAAGGTTAAATTCCTATTAATAACCTACCAGTAATATGTCAATTTTGTGTTCAGAATGAGCTTTTGTGAATACCTAAAAGTATAATTTAGCGAATTAAATATAACTTTTTTAGTGATATAGCAAGAAATTATAGTAATTTCAATGATTCTGGTAATCCGAACAAATAAACTTTTACATTATTTTGTTGTTAATTTTTTTTCTTTTAAAAGAGCATGTGAACCATCTTTATAATAATTTTTTCTTATTCCTACAGTAGAAAAATCAAAGCGACTATAAAATCTCTCAGCAGTAACATTACCCTGAGAAACCTCCAATAGTATTTTTTTTAGATTTAATTTTTCGCATTTTTTTATTAAATAGCTCATAAGATATGAACCAAAACCCTTTTTCCTAAATTTCTTATTTACAACAAAATAATTTATTTGAGCTTCATCAACAACAACCTGAAAAACGCATATTCCAATGACTAAATTTGTAATTAATAATCCAAAGATTTTTGTACCTTCTTTTTTGAATTCGTTAGCCCATTGTTTCTTGCTCCATAGGGAAATCGTATTTGAATCTAATTCATAACATAAATCAATATCTTCCTCATTTATTTGTTTGATAGATATCATTTTATTATGTATATATTTATTTAAAAAGTTAAAAACCTAAGAGTCATTATAAAATATGACAATTTTGGCAAAACTTTATTTAAAGTTCCCCCATGGAAGAAAAACAATCTTTTTTAAAACAAAAAATTGACTTGGAAAGTCCTAATAAAAATATCGTACCAATTACCACATCCATTGGAGGAGATGGGAAATTGTCAGTTGGTGGCTGTTCTATTGAAGAGTTAGTTAAAAAATATGATTCACCTTTATATATATTGGATGAAATCACTTTAAGAAAGTCTTGTAGAGCTTACAAAAAAGCATTAGAAAAATATTACCCAGGGGAATCTCTCCCTATATACGCTTCCAAGGCAAATAGCTCTATATTCATGAGTAATCTTGTTTCCTCAGAGGGTTTAGGACTTGATGCAGTGTCAGAGGGAGAATTATTAACTGCTCTAAAGGGTGGGGTACCACATGAAAAAATTGTTTTTCATGGGAATAACAAATCTGACAAAGAAATTGATTTCGCAATTAGAAATAATATCAAAATAATTGTAGATAATGACTATGACTTAAGAAGACTAGAGGAAGTATCAAATTCATTAAACCATGACTTAGAAATAATGATTCGCTTTACTCCTGGAATCGAATGCCATACTCATGAATACATAAGAACAGGTTCATTTGATAGTAAATTTGGTTTTGGAATCGAATATTTGAATAATTTATTTGCAACGATAAGCGAAACTAAACATTTAAAATTAAAAGGAATACATGCTCATATTGGTTCCCAAATCTTTGAACTAGACCCTCATAAGGATTTAGGTGAAATAATGGTAAAGGTTATTTTAGACGCCAAAAAGTTTGGCCATAATATTAAAGAACTTAATGTTGGTGGAGGTTTAGGCATTAAATATACAATAAATGACGATCCACCTTCTATCGATGAATGGGTAAAAACAATTTCCAACTCAGTTGTTAAAGCTTGTAAGAATCATGATTTAGATCTGCCAAAATTGATGTGTGAACCTGGAAGATCTATCGTATCTACAGCAGGCATAACAATTTACAAAATTGGGGCTTTTAAAGAAATTCCTGGAATAAGAACCTATTTGTCTGTTGATGGCGGGATGAGTGATAATCCAAGGCCAATAACATATCAATCAAATTACTCAGCATGTTTGGTAAAAAACCCCCTTAATATTAACTCTAAAAATAAATACACAATTGCTGGCAAACACTGCGAATCGGGAGATGTATTGTTTAAGGAAATAGAACTAGCAAGTTGCGAAACAGGAGATCTCATATGTGTATTTGGTACTGGTGCTTACAATAATTCAATGAGTTCTAATTACAACAGAATTCCAAGACCCGCAGCCCTTTTAGTTTGTAATGGAGAAGCAGAGATTATTCAAAAAAGAGAAAGTCCAATTGATCTTTTAAAATACGATGTTTTGCCTGATCGCTTTATTAAATAAAATTAGGTAAATTTAAATTAATTTTGTTTTTAGTGTGAATTTCTGGGGAATTATAAATTTAAAACTTTTGTTAGATGTCTTATTTGCTGTTGGTTTCGGACTTTTATTATTCTCAAGAGTAAAAGAACAACGGACATTATGGCTTCTAAGAGGATATTTGTTTTTAGTATCATCCGCATGGTTTATTCAAAGATATGCATATTTACCACTAACATCAAAATTAATTGATGCTGTAGTCCTCGCTTGCTCTCTCTCATTAGCGATCCTTTGGCAAGGAGAGTTAAGAAGATTAATGGAACTACTAGGCACTGGACGCCTAGCTGTATTACTTGGGAATCCGCCAAAAGAATTTAGAGCAACTTCAACTACAATTACCCAGTTAGTCGATACGGCAGGTAAACTCTCTCAAAATCGAAGAGGCGCTTTAATCGTTGTAGATTTGGGGAGTGATTTAAGACCTGAAGATTTTTTATATTCAGGTACCAATATTCAAGCACAATTATCAACTGACCTTTTAATAAATCTTTTTGCAACAGATACGCCCTTACATGATGGTGCAGTTCTTGTGAAAGGCAATAAAATAATTTCTGCTGGAGTAATACTTCCTCTCTCAAGACAAGGAATAAGTAGATATGGCACGAGACATTTAGCAGCATTAGGAATTACAGAAAGATTTGACAGATGTATTTGTATTGTTGTTTCTGAAGAAACAGGTACGTTATCATTAGCAAACCAAGGCAAACTCGAAAGACCAATAACCAGCAGTAGGTTACAAGAACTTCTTGCAAAATTTATTGGTAATCAAAACTCTATGGGATCAAATAAAGCATCTTTAAGTAAAAATGTCTTATCCCAAAAGACAGACTCGGGTGATAATATAATCAGTGATATTAATAAAAAAGAGTCAGAAAAATCAGAAGTTTTTATTAACAAAAAGGATTAACTAATGAGTTTAGAAAAGGTAATAGACGATAAAAATAGTGCCTTATTAATGAAAATAGATAAGCAAAAATTGCCCAAACATGTAGCAATAATTATGGACGGCAATGGGAGATGGGCGACTAGAAAAGGTTTACCCCGATCATTTGGACATAAGCAGGGCGTTAGTGTATTAAAAAAAATTCTCAAAATTGCAAAAAACTTAGGTTGTAAAGTAATTACTGTTTATGCTTTTTCAACTGAGAATTGGTCAAGACCAACAAAAGAAGTTGATTTTCTTATAAATCTTTTTAGCGAAGTTTTAAAAAACGAAATTAAAGAAATACATGAAGAATCAACAAAAATAAAATTTATTGGAGATTTAACTCCTTTCCCAAAAAATTTAAAAGAAATAATCTCTAGTTCAGAATCACTTACTAAAAACAACAATAAATTTTTATTCAACGTTTGTGTTAATTACGGAGGTAGACAAGAAATAGTAAAAGTTGCAAAAGAACTAGCATTAAAATCTTCTGCTGGGGAAATAAAACCAAGTGAAATTAATGAAGAATTATTTAATTCAGAGCTATTAACTGGAGGGATTAAGGATCCAGAATTACTAATAAGAACTAGTGGCGAAAAAAGGATAAGTAATTTTTTATTATGGCAATTAGCATATTCAGAAATTTATATATCTGAAGTACTTTGGCCAGAGTTCAATGAACATGAATTTCTTAAAGCAATAATTGATTACCAATCAAGAAATAGACGTTTCGGCGGTATAGAATCATTACCAAATAAATCTTTTGAAGATTCTCAATATCATTCCTAATAAAAATGGCTAATTCGAATAATCAGTTATTAAAAGAAATTAGGTTCGATTGGAATAAAGAGGAGATATTGGAAATATTTAATATGCCTCTTATAGATTTAATGTGGGAGTCACAAACCGTTCACAGAAAATTTAACAAATATGACATTCAATTAGCATCATTGTTCAGCGTAAAAACTGGTGGATGTGAGGAAAACTGTTCGTACTGTAGCCAATCAATTTATAGTACTAGCGAAATCAAAAGTCATCCACAATTTCAAGTTGAAGAGGTTTTAGCAAGAGCTCAAATAGCAAAAAATGAGGGTGCAGATAGGTTTTGTATGGGTTGGGCTTGGAGAGAGATTAGAGATGGGAAATCTTTTAATGCGATGTTAGAGATGGTTAGCGGTGTAAGAGATTTAGGGATGGAAGCATGCGTTACGGCTGGGATGCTTACAGAAGAACAAGCTTCCAGACTGGCTGATGCAGGTTTGACCGCGTATAACCACAATCTTGATACTAGTCCTGAGCATTATAAAAATATTATTACTACTAGAACTTATCAAGACAGACTAGATACTATCAAAAGGGTAAGGGATGCAGGAATAAATGTTTGTTGTGGAGGGATAATAGGCTTGGGTGAAAATAATGGCGATAGAGCATCTCTTTTAGAAGTGCTTTCAAACATGAATCCACACCCTGAAAGTGTTCCTATAAATTCATTAGTAGCTATTGAAGGTACTGGTTTAGAAGATAATCAAGAAATTGATTCTATTGAAATGATAAGGATGATAGCTACAGCAAGAATTCTTATGCCTAAAAGTAAAATAAGATTAAGTGCAGGTCGAGAAAAGCTTTCAAAAGAAGCCCAAATTTTATGTTTTCAATGTGGGGCAAATTCAATTTTTTATGGAGATGAGTTACTCACAACCACAAATCCATCCTTTCAATCAGACAGAAAACTTCTTAAAGAGGTTGGAGTATCATTCAACAATAATTTTGAAACTTGTGAAAAAACATTATCTTCTTTATGAAAGGCAAAAATTATAAAATAGTTTCTCTTTACTCTTTCTTCCCATTTCAAGAAAACTTAATTCTTGATCTAAAAAATAAATTATTAGAAATCGAGAATGGAAACGATCTTTCAGGTTTATTAATTTTTGCAAGTGAGGGCATTAATGGAACTATTTGTGCTGAGAAAAATGTAATTGATATTGTTATCAATTTACTTAATAAGTATGCAGATAATAGAAATCTGAATATTAAAGAAAACTTTTCAAAAAAGAAAGTCTTCAAAAAATTAAAAATAAAAATCAAGAAAGAAATAGTTACCATGGGTATCCCTGAAATAAACCCTTCAGAAAATAATGGGACCTATATTGACTCAACTGATTGGAATAAGTTAATTAAAAATCAAAATACAATAGTCATTGATACTAGAAATCATTATGAGGTTTCTATAGGTACATTTCAAAACTCTATAAACCCAAAGACAAGAAACTTTAGCGAATTCCCCAAGTGGGTAGATGATCATTTAGATAACCATTTAGAAAATAAAGAATCTACAAATATAGCAATGTTTTGTACCGGAGGAATAAGATGTGAAAAAGCTACTAGTTTGCTGAAAAAGAAAGGTTATAAAAATATTTATCACCTAAAAGGGGGCATCCTTCAATACCTTGATGATATGCCAGAAGAAAAAAACTTATTTGAAGGTGAATGTTATGTTTTTGATAAAAGAGTTGCTTTAGATCAAGAATTAGAAAAAGGCTCCTACTCGATTTGCCATGCATGTGGAATGCCAGTTTCAATTCAAGATCAAGAAAGAAAAGAATATAAAAAGGGTATCCAATGTCATTTCTGTATAGATCGATTCAGTGATGATGATAGGAAAAGATTTGAAGAAAGACAAAAACAGATCGATAGATTAAAAGAGGGAAATCATAAGATCTTTAAGGATTAATTTTCAAAATCATGAAAGTTGAAGAATTAGAAAAATTAGCCGGTACCATTGGATTATTAATTAAAATTCAAGTTAGAGAAACTCTAGGATTATGTTTCTTTAGAATTGTTATAGCAGAACAGAAAAATAACATCATTAAGATCTGGGCCGAAATGAAAGGTTGGACTTATTTAAACAAACAAGGTATTCAGCTTGATACATTAAGAATCCTTAGTAAAGCTCCTGCTTTTGTTTCAGAATTAATATGGGCAACAACTATGGCTTGGGCAATTGAAAAAAAATCAAGCAACAAAGCAAGACTTTTAGCTATTTTTGATAGTGAAGGATATAGTAAAAAACTTGTAAGATATTTCAAGTTAATAGGATTCAAAATTGTAAAAGAAGTAGGTTCTAGCCCAGTAGATCTTTTATTAAGATTGGTTTGGGGAGGTGCAGGTACACTTATGAACGGAGAATGTATTTCCATATTGAAAAAACTTGAAAAGAAACTCTCTTTAATTGCAGAAAGTTAACCCGCATGATAACTACTTCTAACTAAGGGGCCAGAAGATACTTTCTTGAATCCTAATTCCTTAGAGAAGCGTTGTAAATATTCAAACTCTGATGGATCCCAATATTTCTTAACTGCCAAATGATTGAATGAGGGCCTTAAATATTGGCCAATTGTAAGTTGATCACAATCTATTTTTTTAAGATCATAAATTGTATTTTTTATTTCATCCAATGTTTCCCCAAGACCTAACATAATGCCTGATTTAGTTTGAATATGAGGAGCAATATCTTTTGACTTTTTTAATAAACTAAGGGATTTTTTGTAATTTGCACCCCTCCTAACTTCTTTTTGCAGTCTTTCAACAGTTTCAAGATTATGATTAAAGCATATTGGATCTTTTTCTAAAATCATCTTCAATCTATCAGTCTGAAGGTTATTAGTTTCATCAAAATTTTTGCCCCCACCCCATAAATCAGGAGTTAAAACCTCTATTTTAATTGTTGAATCAATTTTTCTAATCTCATCAATTGTAGAAATAAATAAATTTGCACCATGATCAGGGAGATCGTCTCTAGCTACAGATGTCAAAACAACATATTTCAAATTTAGTACTTTCACTGCTTCAGCGACTTGAGTACATTCATCAAAATTGATAGAACTAGGTCTACCTTTATTTACCTGACAAAAAGCACAAGAACGAGAACATATCGATCCACCCAGTAAGAAAGTGGCTGTTCCTGAGGCATAACACTCTGCTCTATTTGGACATCTTGCTTCTTCACAAATAGTATGAATGTTTGATTTTTTGATGAGTGTTTGTATTTTTTCGAACTCTGAAGCTTTACTAATAGGAAATTTAATCCAAGAGGGAAGTCTTAAGATTTTTTCTTTCTTGATTAGATTATTCTCTCTCATTATCTAATTTAGTTTTGTTCTTCCTTCTAAGGCCCTTGCAAGTGTAACTTCATCCACATATTCAAGTTCACTACCCATTGGGAGGCCATATGCAATCCTCGTAACTTTAGTAAAAGGGGCTAACAATTTTCCAATATAAAGGCTTGTTGTATCTCCCTCAACACTGGGGGTCAATGCCAATATGATCTCATCTATTTCAGACTTACTAACTCTTTCTACCAAGCTTCTTATTTCTAAGAGTTCGGGGCCAACAGAATCCATTGGAGATATTAAACCACCAATAACATGGTAAACACCTTTAAATTCTCTGGCGCGCTCCAAAGCAAGCAAATCTTTAGTTTCTGCTACTACACAGATTAGTTTTTGATTTCTTTCAGTATTTTTACAAATTTCACATTCATCTTCTGAAGTCAAATTGAAACATTTTTTGCATCGACCAACATTACTATGTGCTTCTAACAATGCCTTTGAAAAATCTCTTATTGTACTTTCAGGTTGTTTTAAAATAAACAGGGCTAATCTTTGGGCTGTTCTTGGACCAATCCCTGGGAATTTCTCAAAATGACCAATTAATTTTGAAAGAGGTTTGGTATAAGTAATCAAAATTAAACTATTTCTAGAGATAATTTAGACGCAAAATTCTGAATTGCCATAATTGTTTGCTTTTAATGTCTTATTATGTTTTTAGTTAGTAATTTCAAACAAAATGAAAAATATTAAATTTAACCCTTTCAAATATTTATTTTTGATTTTTTTGTGTTTAACACTAAGTGCCTGTAGTGGCGGACTAAATGCGGGATTAGAAGCTTATCAAAGTCCAGATGGAAGATATGCCTTTTTGTATCCAACAGGATGGACTAGAGTAAAAGTCGATGGAGGGCCTGAAATTATTTATCATGATCTAATAAATAGTAATGAAACCTTAAGTTTAGTTATTTCTGATGTAAATAAAGAAGTTCAATTAGAGCAATTAGGAAGCCCAAGTGAAGTAGGTCAAACATTAATTGATAAAGTCATTGCTCCCGAAGGTTCAGGTAGAGAGGTAAAACTTATAAATGCCATTAAGAGGGAGGCATCCAATCATATTTTCTATGATTTAGAGTATGAATTAAATTTAAATGAACAGGCAAGACATGAATTAGCTACTGTCGTAATTGATAGAGGAACACTTTACACTTTCGCTGTGGGAACAAATGAAGAAAGGTGGAATAAAGTTGATGGAATGTTTAGTAACGTAATTGAATCATTTAACTTCCTAATATAGTTTAGGAATTCATACTAGATTCCTACTTGAACATTCCACAAATCAGCATATATTTTGTTCTGATCTAATAGTTTTTCATGTTTTCCGCTTTCAACTATTTTACCTTTATCAATAACTACAATATTATCCGCATTTTTTATAGTGCTTAATCTATGAGCTATTACTATAGTTGTTCTTTCTTTCGTGATTTTAGATAACGATTTTTGAATTAAAGCCTCTGTTTCATTATCAACTGAAGCTGTAGCTTCATCTAATATTAATATTGGAGCATCCTTTAAAACAGCTCTCGCCAAGGCAATTCTTTGACGTTGGCCGCCTGAGAGCCTTTGGCCCCTTTCCCCCACTATAGTTTTATAACCATCTGGTAATTGTTCAATAAATTTATGAGCTTCCGCAATCTTTGAAGCTTTAATAATATCTTTAAGACTTGGGTTGATTGAGCCATAAGCAATATTTTCTTGTACACTACCGTGAAATAAATAAGTTTCTTGACTTACTAAAGAGATACACTTTCTTAAATCCCTCAAATTTATTTCTTTAATAGAAACCCCATCCAAGGTTATTGACCCATTATTACTGTCATAAATTCTAAGTAGTAGTTTTATTATTGTACTTTTCCCAGAACCTGTTAAACCAACAATTCCTAATGTTGAGTTATTTTCAATTTTGAAATTTATGTTTTTTAAAGTTAAATCTCGTCCAGGATAATTAAAATTGACATTATTAAAAATAATTTCTGCTTTGATATCTTTAGGTTCAATTTTTATTTTTCCATCTTTTATTTTTATAGGCGTATCTATGAGATCAATTACTCTATCTATTGAAGCCATAGATCTCTGAAAATCATCTAAAACATGCCCCAAAGTAGTTAAAGGCCATAATAGTCTTTGTGTAATAAACACTAAAAAACTATAAGTACCCACATCAAGTTTCTTATCCCAAGTTTGGAAACCTCCAATTAATAGAATCGCTATAAAAGCAAATAAAATTGCAAATCTTATAAGAGGGATAAAAGCAGAAGATAATTTTATTGCAGCCTTATTACTTCTTTGATAATCGAGACTTTCTTCAATTAATCTATTTAGTTCCCATTTTTCTTTAGTAAAACTTTTTATGGTTAAAATTCCACTTAGATTATTATTAAGCCTTGATGCCAACAGTCCAGCTTTATTTCTAACATCTCTGTATTTTGGAGCAAGCTTCCTTTGAAATTTAATTGATCCTAAAAATATAATTGGAATAGGAAAGAAAGCAAATAAAGCGATTTTTGGAGCGACAAAAATCATAGTGCCCCCAATTATTAAAACAGTTATAAATAACTGAATAATCTGATTAGCCCCTTGGTCTAGAAATCTCTCGAGTTGATTTATGTCATCATTCAGAATAGATAATAGCCTTCCAGTATTATCATTTTCAAAAAAATCCATATCTAATTCCTGGATATGCTCATAAGCTTTTATTCTTAATTTATGTTGCGATAGCTGAGCCAAATTTCTCCATAAAATCGAATATAAATATTCAAAGGAGGATTCACCAGACCAAACTATTCCTGAAGCAAATGCAAGAAAAATCAATTGTGCTGGAACTTCTTTTATTCCAAAACCAGCAATCCATGAATTCTGTTCCTTAACAACGATGTCCACTGCAAGACCAATTATTACAGGGGGAGCTAAATCTAATATTTTATTAATTATGGAACTAAGAAAAGCAAAAAATAGTAACCTTCTTTCCTCAATCAGATTTAAATAAAGTCTAATTATTGGATTTTGATTTTTCTTAGACCTCATAAAAATAATAATTAAATTTTCCTATTATGATTTAAATTTTCTTTAGTTTCTAATTTACATTTTGTTTTTGCATCTTGATGACTTGCAGTTTGCATAAATTCTTCGTAGTAACAATCACAAGTTTCATTCGCAATTTCTTCACTATATACCATTTCTGCATTCATCATCTCCTCTTTGACACTCTGAAGACAGAATAATTTTATGATTGAATTTTGTTTCGTTTGAGCTAAATAATAACTATTAAAGGAGTTGAATAGTATTATCAGATTCACAAAAATAAAGAAATTATATTTGCTAGCTTTCATTCTCTATCACTAGTTTCTGACTTTAATTTTTTTTAATTTATTTTTAGTTTCTCTATGCAGATCTCTAGGTAAATCTACTAAACTGTAATCATTAAAAATCTGTATCTTACCTATGGATCTACCATTTATATTAGTTGAATTACAGATTGAGGATATAATATTTGCAACTCTAACTCCATCAAATTTACCAAAGTTAAATTTGTAGGTTTCAAAAGAATCATTTTGATAATTATTTCTTCTATTTGAATTTCTCATACGATTATTACTATTTCTATTTGATCTATTTCGATCAGTATTATTTTGTTTATTAATCCAAGAATCATCGTCATTAACAAAAAATGATTTATTACCTATTACTAAATTAATCGCCGCCATTGCAATATTTGAATCATCCATAGAGTATTTTTCTTTTAAATTATCTAGTACATCAATAATCAAAGCTTTATTTTCTTCATTTTCATCTTTAGCTAAAGAACTCACATTAAAATTATCTATAAGTTTCTCCATCCTTTTTTCATTTATTATTTTATTACTTGGTATATTAATTTCTTCAATCTTGGTTCTTGTTGAGTTTTCTAAGTTTCTTAGAAAATGTTTTTCTCTTTGATTAACAAATAAAATTGCTTCTCCTGATCTGCCTGCCCTTCCAGTTCTTCCAATTCTATGAGTATATGTTTCCTTGTCAAAAGGAAAATCGTAATTAACAACAAGTTTTATCCTCTCAACATCTAATCCTCTAGCTGCGACATCAGTTGCAACTAGGATATTAATAAATCCTTTTTTCAATCTATCTACAGTATTTTCTCTTTGATTTTGAGGTATATCTCCATTAAGTACTGCCACAGTATGACCTGAATTCTCTAAAGCTTCAGCTATTGAAGTAGTAAGTAGTTTTGTCCTAACAAAAATAATTACTCCCTCGTTATTAAGTTCTATTATTCTTTTTAAAGCATCTAACTTATGATGCCTTTGCACATATAGAAATTTTTGCGAAATTAATTGAGTTTCTTTTTTGACACTTTTGATTAATATTTCGGCGGGATCATTTAGATATTTTTTTGCTATATTTCTTATCTCACTAGGCATTGTTGCTGAAAACAATACCATCTGCTTATTTTCTGGAAGTTGATCTATTATCCATTCAATATCTTCAAGAAAACCCATATTTAACATTTCATCTGCCTCATCTAAAACAAGACAATTTATATCTTTAATTTTAAAAGTCCCCTGCCTAATATGATCCATTATTCGGCCTGGGGTCCCAACTACTACGTCAACTTTTCTTTTTAATGCAGAAATTTGATTTCGATAGTCGGTACCTCCATATATTGCAACCGTCTTAAAATTACTAGATTCAGAACTATAACTTTTAAAAGATTCTGCCACTTGAGTTGCTAATTCTCTTGTAGGAGTCATAACTAAAACCTTGGCATTTAATTCTTTATTATCTTTAAGTTTTTCTATTAATGGTAATGCGAAAGCTGCAGTCTTTCCTGTTCCTGTTTGTGCTTGGCCTAGTAAATCCCTGCCTAACATTAGTTCGGGAATTGCGGCCTTTTGGATGGGAGTTGGATTTTTATAGCCTTTATTTATTAACGATTTTAAAATCGATTGATTAAACCCAAAATCGAAAAAACCATTCTCATTATCATCTCCTTTCGATACTTCCAATAGTTGAGATTCAATTTCTTTTTTGTTATCTAAGTTCTTGAACTCTAGTAAAGAATCATCATTCTGAGACTTTTCCTGCTCACTACCAAGAGAGTTAATATCTTTTTTTAAAGTCATTTTAAATGCCTAATAATCTTCTGATTAGGCATTCAACAAATATCTAAATTGACTTTAATTGTTGATTAGCCGTACAGAGCCGAATTATTAATCTAACATCTTGGGGTTAAGATATTACTAATTTCCCAAAAATAAAATTTAATTTAAATAATATATATTTAAAGATTTTTTCGCTCTTGTAATAGCAGTATAAAATAACCTTCTTTCAAAATTATCTCTGCAAAAGATATTTTGATTATCTTTTTTTTCTTTTACAGCATTTTGATTTCTTCTATAATTTTGGGACCACAAAATGTTTACTTTTTCAGATTCACTCCCTTGAGATTTATGAATAGTAATTGCTATTGCTGGTACAACATTTTCTAAATTAGATGGATCAATTAATGCGACAATTTCTTCGTTATTATCATTAAATTTTCTAAAAAGATATTTTCTTTTATTTTTTAAACCTATAAGTACTCCGATATCCCCATTTGACAATCCAAGTTCATTATTATTTTTCGTACACATGATCGGAACACCCTCTTTGAGAGTTTTAAGGTCATAGGGTTTTTTTTGACCAAAAACAATTTCATTCAAATATTCAACACTCCATATTCCGGAATTTTTTTTGCATAAAATCAATTGACTTTGTAAATCCAGAAATATCTTATCTACTAAATCTTTTTCATTAAGCAATAAATTATCAATACTCTCATCAAATATATATTTTTTTTTACTTAAATTTGAAGTTGAAATATTTAACTGTTTTAAATGACTTGTAATCGAAAATAATAGATCTTTTGGAATATCTTTTTCTCTGCTCTTTGAAATAGTAATTTCTTTTGAATTATTATCTTTTTCTAATTCATTTATCTTTTGATTAAGTAAAGAAAAATCATTATTAGAGATTAAACCACTAATTAATGCTATATCTCCAATATTTCTATAAGTTTTTTCTAAATTTACTACACAAGATTTAATTGAACTATTATCGGAATATTCAAACAAATAATTCCATATAGAACAGTTTTTTACTGGAGACAATTGATTTTTATCTCCAACTAAAATAATTTTACAGTCCTTTGCTAGCAAATTTAAAACTGATTCAATCAAATCGATATTTACCATTGACATTTCATCAATTATGAAAATATCAAGCTCTTTTAGTTTAAATTTCAACTTAAGAGATTTATTTTGAGAATTTAAAATCCATCTATGTAAAGTTTGAAATTCTATTTGGTCTAGAGATTTGCTAAAGGCGATATTTTTTTTATTATTAAGAGCTTCTTTTAAACGAGCTGTAGCTTTACCAGTTGGAGCAGATAAACCAATATTTAGAAAGTTATCAATTTGAAGGAGTTCTAGTATTAACTTTATTATTAAAGTGGTTTTACCCGTACCTGGTCCGCCTTGAAGTAATACTAAGTTTGAATATTTAAATATATTTTTAATTCGATCAATTTTATTATCATCTTTATAAATTATTGAGTTCATTAAATTATCGGTATCTATTTTTTTTAGAAATGAATTAATAACTCTTTCTATCTTTTTTGACCATTTTGATAAGGATAATTTTCTATTTACTAATACGAATGGAGAATGAAGGGAACCAATCAAACCTATATTTTTTAAAACATCTATATGTTTATTGGGCCAGCCATCTTCTAATAATTCAAAGATTATTAAACTATTATCAACATCAATAATAGTTTCACCATTTTTTTCAAACTCTAATAAAATACTTATTACATCTTTTACGAAATTTCCATATTTTTTTTCACTAAATTTGAAAATACCTAAGATCAAATTAAATATATGATCGTATTGGAACTTTTCAATATCTGTAGTAGTTTTAGTCATTCTAAAAAAGGTTATCTAAATAATTAATTCTTTTTAAAGGTGCTTTGCTAATAAAAATACCTGGAGATATATCTTCAGACTTAGATTTTTCAAATAATTCAAAATCTGGCAATCCCTTTAAAAACAAATAAATATATCCGCCTAGATGTTTATGTGGTTGATAATTTTTAAGTCGCCACTTTAATAATCTATGCAATGCTAATAAATAAAGATGGGATTGCAATGGATAATGATGTTTAATCATTTCATTTTTCATGTTTTCATAGTTATAGTTTCTTGGTAAACAATCACTACTATCACTACCAGAAATCAAATTACTTTTCCAATCAATCACCCACCATTTACTATCTTCTAATGTATTTCCTACAGGAAAAACACAATCAATACATCCTGAATGAAAGCCTTTATTCATAATTTGAAGATTATTTATTTTATTTGCATATTCTTCACCAAATTCATATTCCTGATCTAAAAAAAAGCAATTTGATATATCCTTAGAATTAATATTTCTACCTTCATAAGATAGGGTTAAATCATATTTGAGTTCCTTAATTAAGTATTTATTTGGGATATCAACTAGTTTCTTATTTTGTAATTCTCTTCCTAAAGATATATTTATGATTCTTAAAATCGCATCTTTTACTTTAAAAGCCAAAGAAGTATCGATTTGATGAAAGTTCAATTCCTCTATAATTAAATCAATTAATTCTTGATTATTATCATTTCTAAATTCAAATCTTTCTATTATTTTGTGCAGGCAAGTCCCAGCAATAGTTCCTTTTGGAAATTCACTTAAGGGATTTGGATAAGAAAAATAATTAGGATAATTCTTGGAATCTTTAAAATTAGAATCTTTGATAATTGATATATTATCTTCATAATCCTTATATTGATTAATGACTGCATCAATATTTTTATCTTTACGTATCCAAGAAGAATAACTTGAATAAGAAATAAATTGATCAGAATTAAATACATTAGATATTTTTTTATTAACATTATTGATTTTCCAAAGATTATTATTCAATCGGTTGGTTGGGAACTTAGAAAAAATCTCATTTATTTTCTCTTTTTCTATTCTGACTTCAAAAGTAGACTTATAAATATTGATATTTTCCAAATTATTAAGTAAATCATTATTTAAAATATTATTTGTATCCTCTAAATCATTAAAAACAATAAGTTTATATTTGCTCCTTGTAAGTGCTACATAAATTAACCTCTCACTCTCTTTAAATAAATCTTCTTCTTCTATTAATTTATATTTTTTAACCTTCGAGTAAATATTAGAAATATTAACGTATATATTTCTATCAATATTTGATTTCCAAAGAGGTCCTTTAATTTTATTTGACTTATTTGAAATAATTGAGAGATATGGACATAGGACTATTTCAAATTCAAGGCCCTTACTACTATGTATGGTAGAAAGATTTATTCCATTTTGAAGATTATAATCTTTCGTCAAGAAATCTTCTCCAGTAGAAATTCTTAAAAAATGATCTAACTGATTTTTATACCAGTTGAAGACTATATTGAGATCAAAATCATTATTTACTAATTCTATTTCAACAATTTCTGAAAGTTGAAATAAATTTGAATTTAAATCTGAATCTTGAATAATCGAGGATGACTTGTAATTTATAAGTAGTTCATTAACAATGTTTAAAAAACCTTTTTCTCTTAGTTCTTGGGACCAAGTAATGCATTTATTAATTAAAATCTCCAAATTATTACTAATTCCGTGATCAAGTAAATCTTCTAATTTTATTTCTATAAACTTTGAATTAGCAAGCAAAGTTATATTTTTTAAAGACCTCGGATTTAATAAACATTCAATGAATAAAAATAGTAGAGAACTTGCTTCTGTATCAAAAATATTTTGTTTATTTTGAATTTTGCATGGGAGGTTAAACTGATTTAACTTTTTTTTAAAATCTAAGCATTGCGAATTATTTAATGTAAGAATCGCAATTTTATTAATATCAATTTCTTTATTATTTAAAATAAAGTTAACTATGTAATGAGTTACAAGATCCTCTATATCAGTCTCTCTTTTTGAAAATTCTACAATTTCAAATACATCCTTAAATTTAAATTCAGAATTAATATTTTCATTAATTCTTGAGGTTAATTTGCTACAGTTTAGTTTTGATTGTTCAAGTCCATTCTTATAAAGTTTATTAAGAACATCGATTAACTTTTTTGAGGATCTATAGTTATCTGTAAGACTAAAAACTTCGTTTGCATTAGATCTTGCATCTAAGTAAGTTTCAATATCTCCACCTCTAAATTTGTAAATTGCTTGTTTTGGATCACCTACGCAAAGTAAAAAATGATTTTTTGTATTAAAGAACTTTTTTATTAAATTCCACTGAGTAATATCTGTATCTTGAAACTCATCAACTAAAGCACATTTAAATCTTTTTTGAATTTTAGATAGAGTAATACTATTACTAATTTCCGAATCTAGAAATGTATTTTCTAAAGTCTTTATAAGATCATTGAAGTTGAAAATAGAAAAACTTTTCTTTAATTCAATTAATTTTATATAAGCTAATTGGATAAATATTCTTACAAATTCAGTAAAGAAACCTTCTTTTATTTTATAAATTTTATCTTGTAATAAATTAAATTCAGTAAAATCTAATTTTAGATTATGTTTATTAATTTCTTTAGATATATTTTCTATGTAAAAATATTTAGATAAAAGATCATCCTTAGAAATATCATATATAAAATCAATAACATTTTTAGAATTAAGCCTTTTGTTAATCTCTTCAATCCAACAATTTATTTGTTTAAACTTATCATTTCTTGGTTTTTCAGAATATATTTGACTTTTTCCACCACTCTCCTTAATTAATTTCCCCAACTCTATGAGTTGTAAAAATAATTCCTTACCTTTCTTATTCCATTCAAAACAAAACTCGTTCCAATTTAAATAAATAATATTATATTTATTATTTATTTCAAATTTACAGATATTTTCCTGATCTATATTTTTTAAAATTTCTACAAAAAATGACTTATTGATCCTACTTCCAAATCTAGAACTTATTTTTTTTTTGTTGACTGCTGAAATAAGCTCATGATTAAGATTCAGAAAATCATCAATCCACAAATTATCTATTACATCTTTATACAAATTATCAATATTATTCTTAATATGTGGATCTTGAGTTACACCTATTTCAATACTATATTCATCAATAATATTATTACAAAAAGCATGGAAAGTAGTTACTTTTAACTTATAGAATTGATTAATAAAATTATCAATTTCGGAAATTATTTTTTCCTTAGATTTATCTTTATCCTTAAAATTTAGATACCAATCCTTAAGAGTATTATCTATCTTACTTTCATTATGACTTTGCAAATATAATTTTAAATTATGAAACCTCGAGAGTATTTTATCTCTTAATTCAGAACAAGTATTTTTTGTAAAACTTAGCAAGATTATCTCATCTGGTTTAACTTTTTTCTCCAAAACATTTCTTAAAACCATGTGAGCCAAAGTAAAACTTTTACCAGTTCCCGCACTCGCTTCTACTAATTTAAACTTATTATCTAATTTAATTTGATTAATATCCATTTCTTTATTAAATTAAACTTTGACCTGATTTTTATAAAGTAAGTAATTATTAAATTTATTCATTAAATATTTCTCTTCCAAGGCAATCTTAAATTTAATTATTAAAGCTAAACTTATTGTCAAAAATAAATAATAAATAGATGATTTTATTATAAAAACTCCAATGGAAATAAATATTAAAGAATAGTACATAGGATGACGCGTAAATCGGTAAATACCTGTAGTAACTAAATTGCTATTGTTTATAGGTCTTGGGAAAGGGGATAAATTTCTACCTAAGTCTTTAATTGAAACTAACATTATTATTAAAGCGATTATGATAATTAAAATACCCAGGAAATAAGAAAAAGGACTTGCTTGAATTATTTGTTTTTGTGGAAGAAATTCCAATTGAAAAAAATGAAGACTAATAATAAAGAACTGTAAAAAAACAAGCATTAGCTCATAAGCAGCTTTAAAAAAATTTTTTAACTGAAATTTAGACATTTTTTATTTCTTTAATGCTTTAATTAGAGGTCCATATAATCTGCATGATAATTGATCAAAATTATTATTTCCAAGAAAGAAATCTGGTTCTTTTTCATTACCAAAACACATTTTCATTTCGATATTATCTCTTTCTCCTTTAGAAAAATTTTTATTACCAATCCATTTATCTGTAAAAGCTTTTTTTTTCATTTTTTGATTTAATTTTTGCTTCTACATATTTATAAGCACTTTCTGGAGGAAGAGGTAAACATTTTTCAGAATAATTTTTAAAAATATTTATGTACTCCTCCATAATTAGATTTGATTCATTTGCTCCGGGTGATTGAATAATTTGCGATTTATAATGATTTTCTATTCTAAAAATTACTTTAGTCTTTTTTATATTCTTCTTTATAGAAGAAATGAAGAGTAATTTTACCCAAGCCTCTGTCAAACGACTTAAACTTAGTTTCGTATGAATCAATTCAATTACGGTGTCATCAGCTAAGAAATATTCTTCTTTATTTGAATTTGATTTAACATAAATTCTATTAATCTTATTATGTTGACTTAAACTTGTAGATAGACTTTCTAATAAATCTTTGATTTCTTTTTCTTTTACAAGAATACTATTTTTGGGGATAATAATCCCATTTCCAACCAATTGATCATTAATGTTCAATTGTTTTAAATCATCAATAACATTATGCTTATCAATCTCTAACTCCTGGATTATTTTTGAGATTAGTTGCGACTTTTGCAGATTGCTTACATACTCCTCGTCTGGATGATGAATAAATATTTCCTTGGGAGAAATATTGTTTTTATTAAGCCAATATTTTTGTGGAGTCTTGAACCAATAAATCAATTCTGATAATTTGTAATTTTTAATATCAGATTTTCTTCCATTCCAATTTATATCTTCTATTAAAGAATAATTTCTTTTAACAATCTTAGATTTATCAAGATCAATTATTTCATTTTTATTTAAATCAGAATCTTTAATTATTAGTTCTCTTTGGCTTTGGTTTAAGAAACTATCAAAAAAAGAAATTAACTCTTTTATAGGAAAAGAAACATCTAATTTTTTATTGTCTTTATCATTTTTTACCCAAGTAACTATAAATTTATCTCTGCAGGCAATCAACAACTCCAGAAATGCATATTTCTCTCTTTCAAAAACAGATGGATCACCCAAATGATATTTGTTTTTTAATAAATTAATGTTTTCACTCTTTGGTAATTTTGGATAATTAACACTATTCATGTCTATTAGGAAGATAACCTTATGTGGAATATGCCTTGAATTCTCTATATCACTTACTAGGATCTTATTGACTCGTGATTTGCTTTGATATTTAATTTTATTTATGCAAGAAATTAATATTTCTCTAAAAACTTTTAATAAGATAAGATCATCAGGTATTAAAGGTATTGCGTGATTATCAAGAATTCTATTTATTTCACTTATTTCTAAATTGAAATTTGAATTTGAATCAGCAATACTTTTTAATATAAACTTTATCTTTTCAACCCAATTAGAGTAAGAAAAAGATCCCCTTAGCAAATTAATATATTTTTTTAAATGAATTAATATTTTAACCCATTTATTCAAATCCAAACTTGTATTTTTATAGCTAAATGGTTTTAAATTAAAAGGACTTAAATTGACTTCTTTGTCATAAATTAAGCCTAAAGTAATTCTATTTATACACCAATCTAGAGTATTTTTCTCTTCACCTAATCTTTCTTTATCATCTAATCCCCAATGAAACCCCGCTTGGGTAAGTAAGAAAATAATTTCATCCTTCTCAGTAATATTAAAATCAAAAATGTTCTGAGTTACTTTTTTCGAAAGAATATAATCTATTTTTTCAAGTGTAATTTTTTCACTTGCTATTTCAGTGATGTCGATTAGAAATTCATAAATGCCTGAAGAGTCATGATTATCCTCATCAATAAAAAAATAAGGTATCTTTTCACCATTAATTAACTCATTATTAAAGATGTACCTTAGATAAGGTTTAATTAAATTAGTTTGTGGAGATAAAACAGCAATATCACTATATTTAATATTCTCGCAAGAATTTATTATTTCTATAATTTTATTTCTTAAATATTCAAATTGACTATTCTGATTAAAATGCTCACAAAGTAATATTGAATCATCCCTTTCACTTACTATAAAATCAACGGTATTATTATCAATTAGTCTTTTATGTATTTGATTAAGAAGAGGAATATCTTTCTTATTATGAAAATTAGTTGTTGGATCAATATATATTAAATTATTTTTTAAATTTATACCTTCTTTATAAATACTTTCATCAATCAATTTCTGAAAGTTTGCTCCAAATTTACCAAATATTTTCTCTACATTTGTATTATTTAAATTCAATTTACTTTCATTATCATCAAATTCCAACTCACCTTCAAGACAATTTATTCTATTCCATAAATCTTCTCCAGGAGATAATAAATACAAATTTACCTTAATAAATTTTGAAAGTTCTGAATAAAAATTAATATGTAGTTTAGATAAGTTATTATCTGAAAAAATATAAATTTGATTTGGTACTTGAACTTGAAAGTTTTTAATTTTTCTTAAATTCTTTATTACTTCAATCATGTATAAACATGATGGCTTTTCAGATATCTTTTCCTCTAATAATTTATATAAAATAGGTTGCCAAAATTGATCTGAGTTTAAATTCTTTAATAGATTAGATGAATTAATTTCATATCTATTCCATTGAGCAATCATTTCTGGTCTAAAAATCAGATAATCAATAAAATTATTCGTGATCTTTTTTGTCAGATTATATATGTCTCCATCAATTGTCTTTTTATTATCCAAGTATTTATTAATCCAATTTCTAATTGGAAATGATTCTTTAAAGCTATTTAATTCTTCCAACGAATCAATAATGCCCCATTTAATTGATTCAAAATTCCATGCGCTCATATCAATTGCAGGGAAAAAATTTGTCAATAAAGATTCGGTATACGTTGATATTGTCTTTAATTCATAAAGAGCACTTATTTTGTTTTTTATAGTTATTTGTTCACGTAACCAATTCCCAAAATAGTAATTGGGGACTACTATTTCTAATTTCTCATTTATAGGCGGAGGACATATTTTTAATTCCTCTGCTAAAAGTTCACTAATTATTTCAATTTTATTTGACTTATAAAGATTGAGCAATTTACTAGATGGTTATATTACTCAACTTTAAATGGATCAATTATTTCTGCATTAGGAAATTCGAATTCCCCAACAGCAACAAACTCTAAACGCAGCTTTAAGAAAGTTATAAATTTTTTATCCGTCGATAAAATAACTGCTGGAGGCGATGGAATCTTTGCTTTTAGATCAACAAATTGGGTGGTTTGCAAAAATGATGGATTTTTTAAAAGCCAGAAATCAATTTCTTTATTATTTTCTTTATAGTTCCTCATCCTCTCTTTCAAAATCTCCTCAATTGGTTCTTCAACAGTTAAAAACTTTTCACTTGCCGCGACGAAAAAATATGTTGTCATTTTGAAATTTAATTTAATGTAATAAGGGACTTCATTTCACGTACAGACTTTTCTAATCCTATCGCTAAAGCCCTTGCAACAATACTATGACCAATGTTTAACTCGTTCATATTGTTAATTGATGCAATTTTTTTAACATTATTATAGTTAAGGCCATGACCAGCATTAACAACTAGCCCTAGGTCATTTGCTAAATGTGTAGACTCTATAATCCTTTGGAGCTCTTTATATTGTTCAGATCCCGATAGTTCAGCATATTTTCCAGTATGTAATTCTATAAAATCAAAGCCTATTTCTTTGGAATAATTTATCTGTTCACCAAGAGGATCAATAAATGCACTTACTTCTATATTTGAATCCTTTAAATTCCCAACAGCCTTCTTAAGGTATTGCACATTACTTTTTAAATCCAACCCGCCTTCAGTAGTAACTTCCTCTCTTTTCTCGGGTACAAGCGTTACATAATCGGGAATAATTTTTTTGGCAATTTTTAACATTTCTTCTGTAGCAGCCATCTCTAAATTGAGTTTTGTTTTTATAGTCTCTTTCAGAAGGAATACGTCCCTATCTTGTATATGTCTTCTATCTTCTCTTAGATGCACTGTTATAGAATCTGCCCCTCCTAATTCAGCTAAAAAAGCAAATTGCACAGGGTCAGGCTCGACAGTTTTCCTTGCTTGCCTTACATTTGCAATATGATCAATGTTTACTCCTAAAGTAGCCATAATTTTGAAAATCTTAGTTTCTAGACAATCTAGTAACCGACCAATAATAGCTAATAAAAAAAGGCAAACACTTAAATTATTAATATATAGTAAATAGAACTTGAAGAGGAATTCCTTAAATATTAGGCATAAAATCAATCCTGTATTGGGATTTATTGCAATGTTCGTTACTCAGGACGTTGTTTTGAAATTCTTTTTTAGAAAAAAGAAAATATTAAAAAATGGTTTTTCGATTCCCATAAATTCCTCTATCATTTTGGCTCCAACCCACAGATCAAGATGGGACGGCCTAATACTCACAATGGCAATCGGTAGGAGGGTAACAAAAAAGGATTGTAGATTTATGGTTACTAAATCCGAAATGAGAGGAATCCAAGGTTGGTTTTTAAAAAGACTTGGATGTTTTTCAATAAATCAATTATCGCCATCTCTCTCAGCTTTAAGATATGCGATTGATCTTATAGAAAAAGGAGAACAACTAGTTGTTTTCCCCGAAGGAAAGATTAATAGATATGGAAAAAAATTAGTTCTTAAAGAAGGACTCTATAGATTAGCTAGATTAGCTACCCAAAGAACAACCTCTATTACTATTATTCCAATTGGAATTGCTTACAGCAAAATACCTCCGAACTTTAGGGGCGAATTTTGTTTATCCTTTGGAAAACCAATACCAATTAATGATTACTCAAACTTTACTATCAAGGACTTCAATAT
>CACBBI010000012.1 GCA_902537445.1 uncultured Prochlorococcus sp. | reverse complement strand
TGGAGAGAAGCTGAAGGCTATGGCAGTAGATACTTCAAAATTTGGATTAAATAAAGAGTCAGCTGCCGAAAAACCATATCTAGCCTCTATGGGGATTTACGTTTTTAGCAGAAATACTCTCTTCGATCTTCTAAATAAATTTCCTAATTATACGGATTTTGGTAAGGACATAATTCCAGAAGCCCTCAAAAGAGGCGATACTCTTAAAAGTTATGTATTCGATGATTATTGGGAAGATATCGGCACAATTGGGGCATTCTTTGAGTCAAACCTTGCATTGACTGAGCAACCAAAACCTCCATTTAGTTTTTATGATGAGAAATTTCCAATTTATACTAGACCTAGATTTTTACCCCCTTCTAAACTTGTAGATGCTCAAATTACTGATTCAATTGTTTGTGAAGGCACAATCTTGAAGTCATGCAGTATTTTACATTGTGTTTTAGGTGTAAGAAGCAGGATTGAAAGTGACTCGGTTCTTGAGGATACTCTTGTTATGGGAGCCGATTTCTTTGAATCCCCTGAAGAGAGGATTGAATTAAAAAAAGGGGGCGGAACGCCTCTTGGAGTAGGTGAAGGGACTACTGTAAAAAGAGCAATTCTTGATAAGAATACAAGAATTGGCGATAATGTCGTGATCATTAATAAAGATCGAGTAGAAGAAGCAGATAAGCCAGAATTAGGCTTTTATATCAGAAATGGAATTGTTGTAGTAGTTAAAAATGCAACTATTGCCAACGGAACTGTTATTTAAATCTTTTCCATCATTTTTCGCTGACAAAAGTATTTTTTTTGAGCAATTTTGTTGAGTTGCAGGCACACTATATTTATTGAGTTTTTTAATTTTTTATGTCCAAGGCACATTTTGGTTTAATAGGTCTTGGTGTTATGGGCGAAAATTTAGTTCTTAACGCAGAGAGAAATGGATTTTCTAGTGTAGTTTTTAATAGGACTTACTCAAAAACTGAAGAATTTTTACAAGGTCGTGGCCTTGGGAAAAATATACAAGGAGCTGAAACTCTTCAAGAATTTGTTAATAAGCTAGAGAGACCTAGAAGAATTCTAATGATGGTAAAAGCTGGGCCCGCAACTGATTCTGTCATTGATAATATTTCTGGATATCTCGAGGAAGGAGATTTATTAATAGATGGCGGCAACTCTCAATTTAAAGATACAGAAAGAAGGGTGAATATTCTTGAAAGTAAAAGTTTTGGGTACATTGGGATGGGAGTTTCTGGAGGGGCCAAAGGAGCTTTAGAGGGTCCAAGTATGATGCCAGGTGGTACTAAGGCTTCATATGATGCAATAGAAAGCTTATTAACAAAAATGGCTGCCAAAGTTGAAGACGGACCATGTGTTGCATATGTTGGACCAGGAGGCTCAGGTCATTTTGTGAAAACTGTTCATAACGGAATTGAATATGGAATTGAACAAATACTTGCAGAAGCTTATGACCTTATGAAGAGAGTCAAAGGTATGAACGGTCAGCAAATGTCAGAGGTATTTGGCATTTGGAATAATACTGATGAATTAGCTTCTTATCTTGTTGAGATAACAGAGATTTGTCTAAATACAAAAGATGAGATAACTGGAGATGATGTCGTGGAAAAAATATTAGATAAAGCTGGCCAGAAAGGTACAGGATTATGGACTGTTGTAAGTGCTCTAGAGCTGGGGGTATCAGTCCCAACTATTTATGCATCTTTAAATGCAAGAGTAATGAGTTCTTTAAAAGAGCAACGTAGTGAGATTGAAAAAACTATTCCACCTAAAGAGATAGAGGATTTTGATTTAGGAAATATATCAGATGGAATGAAACCTTTATTTGATGCTGTAGTCCTCGCCACAATAGCTAGCTATGCCCAGGGTATGGACATCTTAAGAGAAGCATCTGCAGTATATGACTATGGTTTAAATATGCCGTCAATTGCTCAAATATGGAAAGGTGGTTGCATAATTAGATCAAAATTATTAAGTAAAATTCAAGATGCTTATAACAAAGATCCTAATCTAAAAAATTTAATTTTTGATGATTGGTTCAATAATGAAATTGCGACAAGATTAGATAACTTAGCTAAAGTTGTTTCTTTATCTACAAAAACTGGTATACCAGTCCCATGCCTATCCAGTACCTTAGATTATTTGAATAGTTATAGAACCAGTAGACTTCCTCAGAATCTTGTTCAGGCAATGAGAGACTGTTTTGGCTCTCATACATATGAAAGAATTGATAAGGAAGGTAGTTTTCATACAGAATGGATGAAATGATTGAAAAGGTTAAAAATGGATATACACTTAACATTTACAAAGACAAGTTAGAGCTATCTACAGCGGTTTTTAAGTTTATTGAAAGTCACATTATTAATACTTTAAAAAAGAAAGACAAGTTCAAATTTTGTGTAAGTGGAGGTTCAACTCCTAAATCTGTTTATAAGCTTTTATCAAAAAGTGATCTTAGATGGGATATGGTTGATGTCTTTTTAGGGGATGAAAGATGTGTTGATCCAAACTCAGAATTGAGTAACTCGTTAATGTTGAAGAATTCATTGTTAACTAATTTTGGATCTAAAGCTTTTTTTTATGAAATTTTCAATGATTTAAATGCTGATGATGAAGCTACAAAAAATCAATTTATTTCAAAATTATTTGAAAAATGCGGATCAAACCCTCCAACTTTTGATTTAACATTATTAGGTCTTGGAGACGATGGTCATACAGCCTCACTATTCCCTTATCAAAAAAATAATAATGTAGATGATTTTGTTATTTTTAATGAAGGTAACGGTTTAAAAAGAATTTCATTAACTCCAAAGGTTCTTTCAGCTTCTTCAAAGATAGTATTTTTAGTTAGTGGAGCTTCTAAAAGAATTGCTCTTGAAAGGTTATTAGATGAAAAAGAACCACTAGATAGAACACCATCAAAATTAATAAAATCTATTAATCAAATATCAATTTTTTGTGATCAGGAATCAGCAAAACAATTAGAAATTTAGTTAAAGTCTATTAATAATTTAAATTATTTAATGAGTAAGAAAAAATTTTTGTTCCAGAAAAAGGAGTTCGATGGTTGGAAAACATTAAATGATACTGTTATGGGGGGATCAAGTTCAGCTTTTTGTGAAATTTCAAATTCGGGTTTGATATTAAAGGGTAATATTGTCGAGAAAGCAGGAGGATTTGTTAGTTGTAGATCGTCTATATATAAACCTTCTTTAAATGTATCTGAGTATTCATCCTTTGAATTAAATATTGATGGACAAGGAAGAACTTTTAAATTTGCTGTCGCTTGTGAAGATGATCTACTAGGAATAACCGAATTTATTCCGGGTGGACTTAGATGGATTAAATCATTCCCAACAAAAAAATTCGGGACAACAAATGTTCAAATTCCTTTTAGTGAGTTAAAACCTTCAGTAAGAGCTAGTAAAGTACGTTTTCCATTTAAATTCAAGCCATCTAAAATTAAAAGATTGCAACTACTACACTCTAAGTTCGGTGATGATGGATTACTTAATAATCAGTTTAGACAGGGTTCCATAAAAGTTTTAATTAAATCAATAAGTGTTATTTGAAAATCCACCTAAAAATATAGAGAGCTTAATCGCTAAGTCAGCAGATTTAACAAATAAACCTTTTGTTCATTCTGTAGTAAAAATAAATGGTGAATACGAATTCGAAGATGAAGATCTTGACTTAACAGTTAATATCTTATGTCGTGATAAAGAAGGTAAAAGATTACAAATTTATGATCTTGAATTAGAACTTTTTAAATCAAATAAAGAGTTGGTTTTAGTAATCTCTAAGCTTAACTTCCCTGATGAACCAATATTATGGTGTGGAGTTAAAACATTATGGATGGATAGCAATAATGGGAAAAAATGCAACTCACCAAAATACAGCGCTAGATTGGAAAATTTAGCAAATAGGATAAAAAGTTTTATTGATTAATAAAATAAAATTAGAGCTGATTTATAAATCAGTAACAGCCCCTAAACTTGATGTGCTTACTATTCTCGAATATTTTGAAAGAATTCCTCTTTTGTATTTTTGAGTAGGTTTTACCCAATCTTTTTTCCTTTTTTCTAATTCTTCGTCAGATAAATCAACTTCAATTAGTTGTTTTACAGCATCTACTGTGATTAAATCACCTTGTTTTATTAGAGCAATATTTCCTCCTACAGCAGCCTCTGGAGCTATGTGACCCACAACAAGACCATAGGTACCCCCGCTAAATCTGCCATCGGTAATTAAAGCGACCTTCTCTCCGAGGCCTTGACCAACAATCGCAGATGTCGGAGCTAACATTTCTCTCATGCCTGGACCTCCTACAGGACCTTCGTTTCTAATAACAACGACATCACCAGCTTTGATATCGTTATTTAATATCGATTTTAAACAATCTTCTTCACTTTCAAAAATCTTTGCGGGACCTGTTAATACAGGGTTTTTTACTCCGCTAATTTTGGCTACAGAACCTTCGCTCGCTAAGTTACCTTTTAATATTGCTAGATGTCCTTTTTTATAAAGAGGGTCATCTATGTCTCTTATGACATTTTGATTTGTTGGAGGCTTATCTGGAATATTCTGTAAGTATTCTGAGATGGTTTTGCCTTCAATGTTTTTGCAATCGCCATGAATTAGTCCTGCATTCAAAAGTATTTTCATTACTTGTGGAATCCCACCTGCCTTATGAAGATCCACCGTCACATATTTACCACTCGGTTTAAGGTCACAAATTACGGGTACTTTTTGTCTGATTCTCTCAAAATCATTAATGTTAATATCTATTCCTGCAGTATTCGCAATAGCTAAGATGTGCAATACCGCATTTGTTGATCCGCCAATTGCCATAATTACTGATATTGCATTTTCAAATGCTTTCTTTGTCATTAGGTCTAGAGGTCTTATATCTTTTTCTATTGCAGAGATTAATATCTCAGCACTTTTATCTGCACTTAGTTCTTTTTCAAGATCTTCAGCAGCCATAGTGGAACTGTGAGGAAGACTTAACCCTAATACTTCAATAACCGCAGACATTGTATTAGCTGTAAACATTCCTCCACAGCTACCAGCACCAGGAATACAATTTTTCTCAACTTGGATTAGCCTTTCTTCATTAATTTTGCCTGATGTTAATTGTCCAACAGCTTCAAATGCACTAACAACAGTAAGATCTTCTCCATTCAATTTCCCAGGCTTTATTGTCCCTCCATAAATGAAAATTGAGGGAATATTCATTCTTGCAATCGCAATCATGGCACCCGGCATATTTTTATCACATCCACCTATAGCAAGTACTCCATCCATACTCTGAGCATTGCATGCTGTTTCAATTGAATCAGCAATAACTTCTCTTGAAACTAGGGAATATTTCATGCCCTCTGTTCCCATAGAAATGCCATCACTTACTGTTATAGTCCCAAACATCTGAGGCATCCCACCTGATCTTTTTATTGACTCTTCAGCTTTTAGAGCTAACTTATTTAAACCCATATTGCATGGTGTTATGGTGCTGTATCCATTTGCAACTCCAATAATAGGTTTATTAAAATCTTCATCATTAAATCCAACAGCTCTTAACATCGATCTGTTAGGGGATCTTTGCACACCTTGGGTTATTGCAGATGATCTGAGTTTATTCATATTATTTGAGAACCTATTTTATTCTATTGCCCCAACTCTTCAAGTTGCTTCCTCACATCAGCAATTGCAGAATTAAGTTGCTCAACTTTCTTCTCCAGATTCTCTCCTTCAACTTCATTTATATTTTCATTTGAATCAATCGCTTCTGAGCCGTCTTGAATTCTGGAGGAATACATCATTGCTTTTTGTTTTTTTTCCTCCTTTCTTTTGTCTGCTTCGGATATTAACCACCAAGCTAGACCCGCTGCTCCAATAAAAGCACCGCTTATTAATGATAAAAGATTATTTGAAGACGAATCTCTGTATTCAGACATTGGTTAAATATTGACTCCTATATTCTATATTAGTTCTTATCTTGAAATATAGTACTTAAACGCGATATAGGATTCCCAATACCCGGTACTAATAATTGTGTTTTTTCGTCTTCCTCATCTATGCAAGAAGTGTAAATTACCTGATTAGGGAGTAATTTCGCAATTTCATTTAACCCTTTATTTGAGCAAATAGCAGTTATTAAAAGAATCCTATTTGAATCAACACCTAATTCCTTTAATTTAATTAAAGTTTCTAATGTTGCTGATTTTGTTGTTATTTGTTCTGAATAAAATATGACTCCTTCATTTGATTCAATAGTTTTAGGAAGTTCTCCTAATGATAGGGTTGAATTAGGAATTACTTCTTTAGATCCAAACCAAAGAGATAACCCTTCGGGCAACATTGCGAGCACTTTTATTGGATAATCATTATTAATAAAGAATCCATCTGCGTCTCCATTATCAGTATTTACTATTTCTTTTTTATATGGCAGCCAATTACGTAATGCTTCATATGTAAGCCATTTCCCTAATTGTTCATATCCTGTTGAGTACAAAATATTTGGAGTATTTTTTTCTCGCAATATTGAAAGCCAATGTTTTATTAATGGATGAGGAGGAACAATAACCTTTAGTGACATTGCCATATATTTTCCTTTAAGATACTCTTACAAACTTTAAATACTTAAGTTCTAAAATACAGTCTTATTATGATTAAATCAATTGTTTTCCCCTCACTAAAGAATGCATTAATTACTTTGTTATTCGTTGGGATTTTATTTTTTAATTCTGTAAATTCTGCATGGGCTAAAAGACCTCCTGAGATTAGAAACCAGCAAGACCTTAATTTAGAACCAGATATGCATGGTCAAGACTTAAGCGGTAACGAATACGTTAAGTTTGATTTGAATGGGTTTAATTTCAGTGAAAGTAATTTAGAAGGGGCGGTGTTCAATAATAGTAAATTGCAAAACTCAAAGTTTACTGGAGCTAATTTAAGAGATGCACTAGCTTATGCAACAGACTTTACAGATGCTGATCTTTCGGATGTTAATTTTACTAATGCCTTATTAATGGAGAGTAATTTTGAAGGTGCAAAAATAGATGGTGCAGATTTTACTGATGCTGTTCTTAGTCGTACACAACAAAAACAATTATGTGCGATTGCTAATGGCACAAATAGTTCTACAGGAGAGAGTACAGAATATAGCTTAGGTTGTTAATCATCATTGATGAAAAAAAAAATTCCAGTTATTGTTGTTTCCGGATTTCTTGGTTCAGGTAAAACAACTTTTCTAAGATATCTATTAAAAGAGAGTAATAAAAAATTTGGTTTAATAATTAATGAATTTGGTGATGTTGGAATTGACGGTGATTTGATTAAAAGTTGTGATAAATGTGATGAATCTGAAGACGACTGCGTTATCGAATTAAACAATGGATGTTTATGTTGTACTGTTCAAGATGATTTTGTCCCATCAATAAAAGCTCTCCTAGAATTTAATCCTCCTATCGAATCAATAATTATCGAAACAAGTGGCTTGGCACTTCCAATTCCCTTAATTCAAGCACTTAACTGGCCTGAGATTAGGTCTTCCATCTATCTTGATGTAGTTGTTGGTATCGTTAATGGAGAATCCATGCTTAATGGTTCACCAATTAATGATTTAAATAAAATAACAAAACAATATAATGAAACAGATAAAATTGATCACAACGCCACTATAGATGAACTTTTTGAGGAGCAACTAGAAGTTTCTGATATAGTTTTAGTATCAAGATCAGATATCTTAAATGATGATCAGTTTAACGTTGTAAAAAAAAAAATTCAAGGAAGTCTAAACTCATCTACACCAGTCCTTAAATCCAAGAATGGCAAAATTGATTTAAATTATCTATTTGATTTTAATTTTAAGAAAGAGACTTATAAAGAATTTTTAACGGAAGAACATGACCATAATCATGTTGAGCTTGTATCAGATTCATTTAAATTAGATTATTTCCTTGAAAAAAATGACTTTGAAAAGGAGATGTCAAAAATCTTAGATGAATTAAACATTCTTCGAATAAAAGGACGTATTTGGATACCAAACAAATCATTGCCTTTACAAATACAAATTGTTGGAAAGAAAATTAATACTTGGTTTGAAGAAGCTCCAGACAATTGTTGGAGACCAAATAATAATGCTGGCCTTGAATTAGTAATAATTTCCTTTGATGAAAAATCTATAAAAAATTTCAATAGAAAAATTAAAGAGAAATTTAAGATTTTAATTGACCCAAAAATAGCAATTTGACTTTATAGTTAGCTGTCGGGATACTAACTACAGTAGACAGCCCAAGATGAAAAATCCAAAAATTACTTTAAAACAAATAATCTCTGACGACGTTACATCAATTGATAAAATTAAATGTTCAAAATGTGGTGGGGCAGGAAATTTTAAAACACATGAAAATTCAAGGAGAACTTGTTTAGTTTGTTTTGGTAGAGGCTACATAAACATTTAATAACTCAGAAAACCCTAAGGTAAAAATATTTGTTTATTAAACAATAGTTTTTTTTATTAAAATTTAAACTAATCTTCTAGTAGAAATTAATTTTTAATTGGACCAATTTGCCGTAAAAGTTTTTGTAAGACTAAGACCCTCAGTTCTAGATCCAGCAGGGGAAGCTACCAAATCTGCTTCTATAAAACTTGGAGCCGAGGGAATAAAATCATTACGTATAGGAAAAATGATTGAAGTAAAAATAGAAGGTAATGGTGAAAACGAAGTAAGAGAAAAAATTGATTTATTGTGTGATAGGTTATTCGCAAATACTGTTATTGAAGATTATGAGTATTCATTAGAAAAATTATAAGATGGATAATTTTACTGTAGGAGTTGTTGTCTTCCCTGGTTCTAATTGTGATCGTGATGTTTCATGGGCATTGGAAGGTTGTTTAGACATAAGAACAAAATACTTGTGGCATGAGTCTTCAGATTTAAGCGATGTAGATGCAATAGTTTTACCAGGAGGATTTAGCTATGGTGATTATTTAAGATGCGGAGCAATAGCGAGATTCTCTCCATTAATAAATGCTTTGGATGACTTTGTGAAAAGTGGAAGAAGAGTTTTAGGAATTTGTAATGGGTTCCAAATTTTGACAGAATCAGGCTTTTTGCCTGGTGCCCTAACTGCAAATAAAAATCTTAATTTCATCTGTGATGATGTTGAACTTAATATTGTTTCTGCAAAAGGAGGTTGGTTTAATGATGGAGGTAAAAAACAAACTATTAAGTTACCCATAGCGCATGGGGAAGGAAGATATCATTGTGATTCTGATACTTTAAAAAAACTTGTAGATAATGAATTGATCACTTTGAGATATAAAAATAATCCTAATGGATCCTCATTCGATATCGCAGGCATAACTAATGAAAAGGGTAATGTTCTAGGTTTAATGCCTCATCCAGAGCGAGCATGTGACGAGACAATTGGTGGGACTGATGGTCTCTTTACATTAAAATCATTAATATTGAAATAAAAAAAGACCCCCAATTTTGGAGGCCTTTTTTTATTTAATTTGGGAAGAAATTAAACAGTAGCTTTTACTTTTGGATCTAAACCACCTTTTGCGTAAAGATCAGCAAAGTAATTTGTGCTGTTTTGTTTGATCTTACTTGCTTGACCTTCGCACCAGAACTGCTTGTATCTATCAAGACAAACTTGCTTCATGTACTTTCTTGCAGGTTTGTTGAAATGTCTTGGGTCAAAGTTTGCCTTATCAGCAAATGCTGCCTCTCTAACCGCGGCAGTGAAAGCAAGTCTGTTATCTGTATCAATGTTGACTTTCCTAACTCCATTTCTTATTCCCTCTTGAATCTCTTCAACAGGAACACCATATGTTTGTGGGATTTCACCACCATATTTGTTAATGATATCCAACCATTCCTGAGGTACTGAACTAGATCCGTGCATTACAAGATGTGTATTTGGAAGTGCTTTATGGATCTCAGCAATTCTACTTATTGCAAGAACTTCTCCTGTAGGCTTTCTTGTGAATTTATATGCACCATGACTTGTACCTATAGCAATTGCTAATGCATCAACTTTTGTTTTGGCAACAAAATCTGCCGCTTCTTCAGGATCAGTCAAAAGCATGTCTGTAGAAAGTTCACCTTCAAATCCATGACCATCTTCTGCCTCACCCTTTCCTGTTTCTAATGAACCTAAGCAACCCAACTCTCCTTCAACACTAACTCCAACTGAATGAGCAAAATCTACTACTTTTTTAGTAACTGCAACATTATATTCGTAACTTGCGGGTGTTTTTGCATCTGCTTCTAGAGAGCCATCCATCATTACTGATGTGAAACCATTTATTGCTGCCGAATAGCATGTTGATGGCTCATTACCATGGTCTTGGTGCATTACTACTGGAATATTAGGATATGTTTCTGTAGCGGCAAGTATTAGATGACGTAGGAAAATTTCTCCTGCATAATTTCTTGCCCCTCTTGATGCTTGGAGGATTACAGGACTATCAGTTTCATATGCTGCTTCCATGATTGCTTGAACTTGCTCAAGGTTATTTACATTGAAAGCTGGAATACCGTAACCATTCTCAGCAGCGTGATCTAAAAGTAGTCTTAGTGGAACGAGGGCCATAATTAAAATAAGTTAAATGCTATATAAAGCACATGTTTCCGAGAGTTTAGTATAAAGAGGTATCAAATGTCACGTCATTAGATATACAAAATACTAAATTAAAGAAACTAATTTTATGACCCAGAGTATATTTTCAGAATTTTTTAGTTAATAAGTGTAGCCTGCTACAAACAATTGCTCATCAGATGAAGGTTGGGATCCTGCTACATAGGCACCTTTTGAAGCTTCAGAGTTTGCTTGGGCTCTTGCAATTAATGCTTTTTGACCTCCTTCAACGTCGCTTCCTTTCCAGGCTTTTAAGCATGAGTGCTGTAATGCTCTTCCATAGGAGAATGAAACATTCCATAAAGCTTTCCTGTAAAGAGTGTTCATATTATTTAAATAAACAGAAGCAGCTTCTTCGCTTAACCCTCCTGATAAGAAAACTATTCCAGGAACAGATGCAGGAACGCATCTTTCCATAGTTCTGATTGTCATTTCAGCAACTTTCATAGGATCAGCCTTTGTTGGACAATCTGCTCCATTGACAGTCATAGAGGGTTTTAATAGAGTCCCTTCTAGATAAACTCCATTTGCTTGACAGGCAATATAAACCTGTTTTATTACCTCTTCTTGGACTTCGGCAGTCTTTTCAATAGTATGGTCGCCGTCCATTAAAATTTCGGGTTCAATAATTGGTACCAAACCAGATTCTTGAACCGATCTTGCATACCTTGCTAATCCCCAAGCATTCTCTTGAATTGATAGTTTTGAAGGACAGCCATCATTTGTAATTTGCAGAACTGCTCTCCACTTTGCAAATCTTGCACCTTGTTCATAATATTTTGCTGCTCTCTCAACTAACCCATCTAGGCCAGAGCAAAAAGTTTCTACATCTCCTCCTCCAGGAAGTGGATTTAGACCTTTATCGACCTTTATACCTGGAATAATACCTAAATCATTAAGTTTCTTAACCATTGACTCACCATCTTGGTGATTCTGATAAAGAGTTTCTTCGAAGAGGATTGCTCCACTTATATATTTACCAAGACCTTCTGTAGTAAAAAGCATACCTCTATATGCCTTCCTATTGTCTTCAGTATTCTCAACGCCAATTCCAGCGAGTCTTTTACCTACTGTTTTAGTGGATTCATCTACCGCTAATATCCCTTTCCCTTTAGAAGCTAGTAATTGAGCATTCTCTTTGAGCTCATTTTTGTAATAATTTAAAGCCATTCTTTAATAATTCAGTTCAATTGATTTTTCCAGAATATGAAAAAAAAATAAAATGAATCCAATACCTTATCGGGTGATAATTGCTACTTATAAATGTATAGTCTTAAATTTTGATTCTTAATCCGGTTTTCGAAGATTCTCTTATGGCTTCGCATACTTTATGACTAGCAAGTCCCTCACATAAGCCTGGGATTACAGGTGTTCTATTAATAATACTCTGAGCCCATAAATTTTGAATTCTCAAAACTGGAGCTATCCTCCCATCAGTCCATGTTTTTTCAAAATTAAAGTTTGAATCTGCAGTTAGATTTTGTATTTTATTTTCGTTATTTGAATATTTCAAATTAAAACCATGGACATAATCTTTTTGGTTTTCGCTTTTAAGAATAAGTGAACCTTCGCTTCCATATATTTCTAAACTAAATCCTCTACCGTTTTTAGAAATCGATGATAAAGATACCTGACATGGAATAAGGTTGGAGCTGTAGTTTGATATTTCTATATTAGCGAGACAAACATCCTCACTAGTAACATCATTTAAATCAGATGAATTAGGTAAAGGTCTTTTTTTGATTGATGTTGCTACCCTACCAGATACATTTATTGATTCTCCAAAAAACCAATTCAACATGTCGAATGCATGTGTACCCAAGGCGCCGATAACTCCTCCACCTTTTTCTTCTAAAGAATACCAATTCCAAGCTCTTTTAGGATCGGATCTGCTCCCCATTAACCAATCTAATTTGACTAAATATATTTCTCCTAATATATTCTCATCAAGAAGTTTTTTTGTCTGAAGAAAAAGGGGCACTGCTCTATATTCGAAATCGACACATACGCTTAAGTTATTAATCAAAGATATCCTCTGAAGCTCTTCTATTTCGAGGGAAGATATTGAAACAGGTTTTTCTAGTAGCAAATTTTTATTGTTCTTAAGTGCGCTTTTTGCTAATTTAAATCTTGATTCAGGAGGGGTAGCAATAATGATCCCATCAATTTCTGGAGATTTAATTAAGTCATCCCAATCATGAAAAAAATCTAAGCCCGTTTCTTTTTCTAATATCGATTTTTGCTTTTTCTCATAATGACAAATAGCTACAGGAGTTAAGTAATCAGACTCTTTTAATGCCTCTAAATGAACTTTTTTACCAAACCCTAGTCCAGCGATTGCAATTTTTAATTTTTTATTTTTAGAATTCATTCTTATCCTTTAATAAACTCTGAACAGCTATTTTCAATAACAACATCTATGAGTTCATCATTCTTAGAAGTTTGCCATTTTGAATTGAATTGAGGTATTCCATTTATGGAAGTATCTTTGAACTTTTTTTCATCGCAATTAATTCTCATTACATAAAGTGATAACTCTCCATCATCATCCGAATTAGTTGGATTTTTAAAGAACTTTGTTAAGACGCTTATTTCACCATTTGGAAGCGGCTTAATACTACCTTTATCAAGCCATTCTTTCCCTTCATTATTTTCTTTTAATAGGACCCAGTCAACATTTCCTATTCCATAAGAATATGGAGCAAAATTTAAAGTAAAAAATAAAAGGCTTAGAGAAAAATAAAAGAAATTTGAAATAATTTTCATTTTACATATTTGCTTTTACGAGTTCTTTTACACCATGAATTTTTAAAATTTTAGTCAAAGTATCCCTGAGATCTTTCCTTTTAACTATTACATCAACAAAACCATGCTCAAGCAGGTATTCAGCTGTTTGAAAATTATCGGGTAATTTTTCTCTCAATGTTTGTTCTATAACTCTTCTTCCAGCAAAACCAATAAGAGCTTTAGGTTCCGCCAAAATTAAATCACCTAACATTGCAAAGCTTGCTGTTACCCCTCCAGTGGTTGGATGAGTTAACAAGGGCATATAAAGAAGATTTTTTTCTTTATGTTTTTTTAGTGCTCCAGATATTTTTGCCATTTGCATGAGACTTAACATACCTTCTTGCATCCTTGCTCCTCCTGATGCGCAAACAATAAGAATTGGAAAATTTTCTAAAGTTGCTCTTTCAATTATCCTTGTAATTTTTTCACCAACTACTGAACCCATGGATCCTCCCATAAATCGAAAATCCATAACAGCTAATGCTAAAGGCATTGAATTTACAGAACAGATACCTGTTACTACTCCATCTCTTAAACCTGTACCTGCTTGACTTTCTTTAATTCGATCAGCATATGCTCTTCTATCTTTAAAACCTAAAGGATCTGTAGGACTTAGTGAACTATCAAACTCCTCGAACGAATTTTTGTCAGCAATTATATTTATCCTTTCATCGCTATTAATCCTATTGTGGTGTCCACAATTACTACAAACATTGAAATTTGAAATTAGGTCTTTTCTATAGGCTACTTGCGAACACTCTGCACATTTAACCCACAAACCATCTCCTTCGTCAGTATCTTGGGAAACTTTCCCAACAAATTGATCTTTACGCCTTGCGGCAAACCAGTCGATTAATGACACAACATTACCTGTTTTTTCTATTTAAATCTAAGTAAGGTACCTTTATCAAGAAAGATATATAAATATTTGAGATTTTCTAAATTAAAACTCCTCAAAGTTAAAAATATAATTATTTGAGTTAATAATCGAAATTAATTATTAATTATTTTTCTCCTCAATCATTTTATGAATTATTGGAGTAAGAATTAGTTCCATTGCGAAACCCATTTTCCCTCCATTTACAACTATACTTGTTGGACTTGACATGAATGAATCGTTAATCATTCCAAGCAAGTATTGAAAATCAATACCCCATTTCTCTCTTGCCCCTTTTCTGAAATGTATGATCACAAAGCTCTCATCAGGAGTTGGGATATTTCTGCATATGAAAGGATTTGAAGTGTCAATTGTGGGAATTCTTTGGAAATTAATATCGGTTTTGCTGAATTGTGGGCAGATGTGATTTATATAATCAGGCATTCTTCTCAATATCGTATCAACAATGGTTTCCGCTGAGTAACCTCTTTCTGCGTTATCTCTATGGATTTTTTGAATCCACTCTAAATTTGTTATCGGAACAACGCCAACAAGTAAATCAGCATAGGATGCCACATTGTATCCATCACCTTCTACCCCGCCATGCAAACCTTCATAAAAAAGTACGTCTGTTCCCTCAGGAATATCTTCCCATGGAGTAAATTGCCCAGGTTCTAGGGATGTCCCAAGTCTTGCATTATGTTCTTCAGCTTCTTCAAGACTATGTAGATAATATCTTTTTTTCCCTCCTCCAGTTTCACCATAGATTTTAAAAAGTTCTTCTAACTTGTCAAAAAGATTTGCCTCTGGACCAAAATGAGAGAAATTTTCACCTTTTGAAAGAGAGTCTGCCATAGCTTTTTTCATAGGCATTCTTTCAAATCTGTGGTAACTATCACCTTCTACAACTGCGGGTACAATATCTTCTCTGGCAAAAATATGCTCAAAGGCTCTTTTTACTGTACTTGTTCCTGCTCCTGAAGATCCTGTTACAGCGACTACTGGATGACGTTTTGACATTTTTTAAAAACAATATCTAATGATTCTGACAGGTCATATGCCAACTTTATGTTTTACTTGAAAATATTTTTTTATTTATTAATTTTTTTTTAAATTTCATTCATTATTTTATCTCCGATTTCACTGCAAGATAATACTTCGGAAGACCCATCAGCTAAATCGGCTGTTCTAAATCCTTTTGATAAAACATTATCAATGGCAGTTTCTAAATTTTCTGCAGCTTCTTCTTCATTTAATCCAATTTTTAACATCATGGAAGTAGATAAAAGCATTGCAATAGGATTCGCTATGTTTTTACCAGCTATATCAGGAGCTGAACCATGAACCGGTTCAAAAACTCCTGGGCCTTCATTGTTTAGAGAAGCAGAAGGGAGCATACCAATAGAACCAGTTAACATTGCCGCTAAGTCGCTTAAAATATCTCCAAATAAATTACTTGTTAAAATTACATCAAATTGACCAGGATCTCTAACTAATTGCATTGCTGCATTATCAACGTACATATTGCTTAGAGATATATTTTTATATTTTGAGGTGATATTTAAAACTGTATCTCTCCACAATTGACTAACCTCAAGAACGTTTGATTTATCAACAGAACATATTTTTTTATTTCTTTGGTCAGCAATTTTTATTGCTATTTCAGTTATTCTCTCTATTTCGGCCGAATCATAAACCATCGTATTGAAAGCTTTTGGGATTTTTGTATTTGTTATATGTGCTCTAGGTTTTCCAAAATAAATTCCCCCTATTAATTCTCTTACAACAATAAGATCTACATGCTCAACGATTTCTTTTTTTAATGTACTTGCATCTAATAGAGATTTTCTTATTTTGACAGGCCTGATATTTGCGAAAAGGTTTAGGGCAGATCTTAACTTTAGTAATCCACTTTCTGGCCTTAATTCTCTTGCAAGAGAGTCATATTTAATATCTCCTACACATGCTAAAAGTACAGCATCACTTTTTTTGCATTGATCAAGTGTCTTATCTGGAGCAGGAGTCCCATATTTTTCATAAGCTATCCCTCCAAATAATTCTTCAATAATCTCAATATCGAAATTATGATTTTTTGAAAGCTTTTTTAAAACTTTTTTTGAAACTTCTGAAATCTCTGGTCCAATTCCGTCTCCTGACAATAAAACAATCTTATATTTCTTCATTTAAATTTTTGTTTAATAGAACAATAAATTATTGCTTGTCTAATTGTCTAAGTTTTTTTGCTAATTCTGGTAATTTTTTAAAAATACTTGAACTCCTTAGCCAAGATTTATTTTCCATCGCGGGGAAACCACTAATTACCTTGCCATCTTCTATGTCACAATGAATTCCGCATTTTGAACTCGCTATGACATTATTACCAACTTTTACTCTATTATTGACTCCTACTTGCCCTGCCAAAATAACACCATTACCAATATTTGCTCCTCCAGCGATACCAACTTGAGCTGCAAATGCACAATTCTTTCCAATTTTTACTCCATGACCTATTTGTATTAAATTATCTAACTTTGTTCCCTCATCAATGAAAGTAAATCCAACTGCGGGTCTATCAATACAACAATTCGTTCCAATTTCTACAAAACTCATTATTTTTACACCACCTTTTTGAGGCATCTTTACCCATTTGCCATTTTTAGGAATAAAACCAAATCCCTCTGATCCAATAACAGAATTTGAATTAATCACACAATTATTTTTTAGAGTGGTGTTTTCGTAAATAACACAATTTGGATGAATTATATTATTATTTCCTATTCGAACATTACCTAAAATTGATGATCCAGGAAGAATATGATTATTGTCTCCAATTACAGTATTTTCTCCAATATAAACATAAGGTCCAATATGGCAATCTGCTCCAATTGTTGCTGTTTTGTCTATAACCGCTGAAGCGTGAATTCCTGGTTTGAAATTGATATTCTTATATAAAAAATCCAATACTTCTGCAAATGCAATTCTTGGATTTTTAACGATTATGTTTGATATCTTGAGTTTCTTTAGGGCACTAACGATTTCGTCGTTGTTAGTAGTTATTATTGCTGATGCTTCAGTTTGATCTAATTTTTCTTTAAGGACATTATTTTCTTCTAAAAAAGATATTTGATGTTTAACTGCAGCATCTAATGAGGCAGCATCATCTATATTTAAATCTTCAAAAATATTGGCACTAATAAAATTTGAATTTCCTTTTTTTATTAGATCAACTAAATCACTTAAAAGCATTTTTCAGTTTTAATTTTTTTCTAAGAGAGAGCAAGAACATCTCTATGAACGACAATTACCGAGGAGTTGTTATTTTCTTTATTATTTAAGATACTTCTTAATTTGTCGCTACTTATTGATACTAAACCTTTTGCAACTTCTTTATCATTTGTATTTACGATTTTAACTGCCTGATTAATCGTAAAGTTTCCTTCTACATTCTTAACACCAACCGCTAAAAGTGAGGCACCTTTTTTTTTTATTGCAAAATAGGCGCCATCATCTAAAGTAATTTTCCCTACTGTTTGAATTGCATGTGAAAGCCAACTTTTTTTGTTTCCAATAGGTTTTTCTACTGGATAAAATAAAGTTCCAATTTTATTATCATTAAAAATTTTAATTAAGTTTTTTTTATTAGTTCCATCAACTAGTTGGACTTCGACTCCTCCTTTTGTTGCTATTTCGGCAGAAATTAATTTTGTAGAAATTCCTCCTGTTCCCCATTCATTATTTGAGTTTTGAATATTTTTATCTTTAATTTCCTTTAATTCACTATTATGAATTTCTTTAATAGGTTGCGCATCTTTATTATTACGTGGATCTTTTGAATATAGATTTTCAATATCGGTTAATAAAATAAGCTTGTTAGCATTTATAGCCAAGGCAACTAAAGCAGAGAGGGTATCATTATCTCCATATTTAAGCTCTTCATTTGCTACGGTATCATTTTCATTTACTATTGGGATAACATTCAAATCGATTAATTTTTTTAAAGTCTTAGAAGCGTTATTAAATGATTCTCGTGAATTGAAATCAGCTTTAGTTATTAAAATTTGAGCAATATTATGACCTAATTTATTAAATACTTTATCGTATAAGGACATTAAATTAACTTGTCCAACTGCAGCAGTAGCTTGAAGGGTACTTAAATCATTTGGTCTTTTTTTAATATTTAATTTTTGGCAACCTAATCCAACGGCTCCACTAGTTACTAAAATTAATTTGTTTCCTTTTGAAAGAAAACTTGTAAAGGATCTAGAAAGGTTTTCTATAACTTCTTCTGTAGATGTTTCCTCTGTTCCTCTTAAAATACTAGTACCAATTTTTATAACCCAAGTTTTCATTTTATAAAATTAGAAATTAATTTTTCTATTATTAAAGTTAAATTAAATTTTATAGGCAAGCCATCTCTGTTTAATCGCTTAACTAATATTGTTTTTATATCACATCTATTCCCAACAATAATATCTGTAAAAATTCTGTCGCCTATAATGGCTATATTTTTTGGCTCTCTACCAATTTCTTTGATAGCAGACAAAGTTACTTTTTTTCTTGGTTTTGATGCATTGTATTTATATTGTAAATTTAATTCTTTCGCTATTTTGGCGATTCTTTTTTTTGATGGATTATTACTTATTAGATATAAGGAGAAAAGTTTTTTAGATTCAATGATCCAATTTTTTACAGCTTTTGGGATCATATTTGATTTTCTATTTACTAGAGTCCCATCCACGTCTAGCAATAAAGAATTAATTCCTTTTTTTTTCAATTCAGATTGAGAAATATTATATATTGGTAATTTTGAATCCCAATTGACTTTTAGGATAGATCTCATTTATTTTAAGAACTACTTTTTTCAAGCTCAGTTTCAATCAAAGGTTGAATTTTATCGAACTCATCATCTTCAACTAAGATGGCACCGTTGTCTTTTAATTTACCCACAATAAAAAAAGGATCTAGTGGTATATATAAGCCATATTCTTGGTCAAAAAGATTAAAGTTAACGAGCAATTCGTAACTCTCACTATCATCATCTACGTAATCTTCTTCTAATTCATCATAAATTGGTTCTTCAAGTTCTCCTGATACTGTTAATGTAACTGCTGATCTGATAAGTCTTAAATCATGTTCTTGAAGAACTGCTTCAGCATTTTTTAGTATTTGTTCATTTTTATCTATTTTCTCAATTAGTTCGGGTTCATCTTTTTCATTTATCTTAAAAAGACTTACTGGAGTATCAACTGGCGTTAATAAAGCATATTCTTGGCCTTCAACACTTACTAATTGTTCAAGATAACAAAATAGCTCGTTTCCATTTGAGTCATTTAATAAAAGAGTCTCTGCATCATGATTATCGTTTGAATTGGCTTCTTTCATTTAAAAATTATCTATCCTTTTTAATATTAATATTTTATCTGACGTTTACCAGCTATTTCTTCTAATTCAGGACCTTCTTCGATCCATTGTTCAAGTATTATTTTTGCTGAAAAACTATCAATCAATCCGGATTTATCTTTTTTTATTCCAAATCTTTCTGAAGATTCCCAAGTTGAACTATGTTCGTTGACATAAGAAAATGGAAGCTTTAATTCATTTGAAAGTAACTGACCGTAATTTTTACAGTCAATAGCTTGAGTGGTCATTTGACCTTCATCATCTAGCGGAATACCCACAACAAAACCAGTCAAATTAAATTCATTTATATAATTTCTAATGATTTTAATCTCTTGATTATTTTCAAATCGTTTTACTGCTGGAAGTATATTTGATGTTATGCAGAGGGGATCACAATAAGCTAATCCTATTCTTTTGGTACCTATATCCAAACTCAAAATTGACTTGGGTTTGGGTTTGCAAAATTTCACTTTGTTTTTAATGGGAAAGGAGATGGATATGGATTACCTTGTGGACTTAATTTTTCAAAGATTGATTCCAAAGATTGATTTATTATATTTACTTGTTTGGCTTCATTCTTAATTATTGTGTTCCTAACAAGAATAAGTTCTTGATTTTTTTCTTTGATATTACACTCTTCGAGAAAAACATTTAATTGAGAATTTTCTTTATAGGTTTTTAAATATGAAACAGGTGCTTTTTCAAAAAATTTTTTTATAAATTCTTTTAAAATAGAATTGAATCTCTTATCCCAATATCTACTTATAGTTAAAGTATAAATTTCCTCATTCTGATAATTAATATCTTTTAAAATTGTACATAAAACTGAATTTTCATATATTAAGGCAGCACTCTTAGAGTTATTTCTTTTAAGAATGTCGTCTTGATCAAAATCTAAAATATTTCTTATTAAGGGAGATTGATTTGATCTTATGAAATTAACTATTTTTAATATATTTTGTTTATTGATGTTTTGGAATTCATTAATTAATTTATTGGCATTGGTATTTTGATTTGTAGGTTTATTTAGATTAGAACCATCCCAAAGTATTATCTCTCCTAAAGGTTGAAAGCCTAATTCTCTTGAGTTTGATATGAGGTCAACATTATTTATATCTGAATTAATTATCCAACTTGAAGTTTTGATTTCTTTTATTGAGATAGATTTTTTTATCAATCCTAAAGTTAATTGTTTATCTGTTAAAGAACACTTGCTATTAATCAACTTGGGCTTAGATATTTTTAAGCAAGTCTCTTTTTTATTTAAAGGAAAAATATTCAAATAACCAATAATTTCGTTTCCATATATAGCAATTATGCATTTATTTTTATTTTTCTTAAGATTATTCAAGAAGATTTTTAAGTCATCAAAGGTATTTATAATTGCCATCTTTAAAAACCAATTATTCAATTCCTTATTTTTAATATCTATTAAAAGATTAATGTGCCGTATATGGAGTTCTTCAAAAGTTACTTCCATTCCTTTTTTAGATTTAAAAGAATAAGAGGTATTTTTTTTCATTTGCTTTTTTCTCTTATTAATACTATAGGGGTTTTTTCATCTCCATTGCCAGCTGGATTAGATAATAAGTTTCTTTTAAGTATTTTATTTACTTTTTTATTTGAACTTGCTAAGATTTTCACACCTCCAAGATCATTAACATCGACAACAGCGACATCTATATTTAGATAGTTCGAGACCTCTTTACAAAATAAATCCGCATTGAGAGGACCCATAACTATACTCTTGTCGTAAGGTGTAACTGTGCCGCTTATATCATCAATGAGGGATGATTCTGAGCCAGTTAACCTATAAAACATACCTTTAATACCAACTAACTTGAAGAGAAATCCAACAAATAGTGCAAAGGTTATTCTTGTAACTCCGATTCTATTTATCAATAATTGCATGCCGCAAGCAGTTGCGAGACTGCTTGTAGGGTGAAAAAAATAACATAAAGCTTTCGAAAATAAACTATATTTTAAATTTTGAGGGGAAATATATCTATTTTGCATAATCGCTAGCGGACTCTCACCGATTGTTAAAATATCATTTTTTTCTATAATTCCTTTGCAGTATTCAATCACAGTATCTACTGGGTTATCAAAGCAACCAAGTAAATCAGTTTTAATAGCAAAAGCTTTATATTTATTATTTATTGGAATTTCAAAAACTTTTTTCGGCCTTTGTTTTTGACCATCTAAATTAATTAACAAACAATCCTTATTATTTGAAATACCAAAATGTCCATAGTTCTCCCAATATACTTTTAACCATAGATATTTTATTTTTTTTCTAAAATTATTATTGCTAAATTTATATATGATTCTTACAAATAATTCTGAATTTGACTTGATAATCGTTGTTGGCCAGTAATTATTTAAATTCTTGATTTTATTATTTTCATATATATAAATATCTTCTTGATAATTAAAATTTTGGCAATATTCATTACCTTTACTTTTAAAAAAATCTAATTCAAAATTTATAGAAGATACCATCGTCTCTTTGGTTTTACTTTTATTAGTTATTTTTAAATCAATAATTAATTCGTTTAAACCATCCTTCTTTTTGATTTTGTAATTAATAGGTACCAGATTTAACTTTGATTTGGGTGAGTTTTTAATATATAAATCTGAAATAATTAAAAAAATTAAAAGAACTAAGAGGATATTTATTAATATCATTTTTTTTTAATTAATTATTGTTTTTATCTTTTTTTTCAGAAATGATACTGTTGTATTCATTAAAACTTTCTACAGAAAATGTCGTATCTTTAATATCTATTCCTTTTAACTCTCCTATAACTTTGTTTAATTCATCGATATTAATCATTCCATTTTTATCATATTTAACTTCACCATCACTATTAAAAATTATGGTTTGTGGAATTAATCCGTTCCAATAATAATTAGGTTCATTTCTAAGATCAGACTTTTCTTTACCCTGCAATTCATCAGTAGTTAGAGCAATGATATCTATATTATTTCTCCATATCAAATCTAAACCAGATATTATCGGAGCCATAGCTTTACTATCTGAGCTATCGTCAAGATAAAAAAATAAAACTGCGACTCTTTTATTTTTTAATGATTCCTGAAGAGTTGTATTGGGAGGAACTATAGCCCCATTACCTGCGTATATAGGAAAGATGTTGCCATCGTAACTATCAGAATCTCTAGAGGCATTTGCTTTATATGGACTTAGGAAAATTAATGCTATTAGGATCCATTGAATTATTTTCATTAAAGTTCAAAAACTTACTTGGAACTTGATCTTCCTAATCCTTGAAGGATTCCTTTCCCAACTAAACCGATAGCTTTGCCAACGACCTTTGTAAGGAAAGTTACAAAAAGATTACCGATATATTTTACAGCAACTTCTAACTGCGGTGCTACGGCATCTCTTATCTCAACCAACAATGTAACTTGTTTTTGTAGCCATTCTAGATTCTCTAATTCTTTCTCTCTATTTTCATTTTTAAAGTATCTGGTAAATTTTTTATCGATAATATCAATATATTCTCGTTTACTCTCATACAAGTAGATAGGCATATAAATATAGTCATGCCAGCGATTATAGTTATTAATATTATTTCTAAATCTTTCAAAATTTCTTGTCGATTGTAATTCGGGATTTATAAGTACAGTCCTTAATTCAGGCCAAGAAGAGCAAATATTAAAGATTTCAGAAGCTAATAAATTACAGTTCCTTATTGTCCAATTTGAAATTATATTTTCAAGGATCAAAAATGATTCTGTTTCATATAGAGGGAGTAATTTCCCATCAAAGTCAAGAGCTTCATTTTTAATAATTGGCTCAATAAACATTATTGATTCATGTGATTCTCTATCTACCTCTTCGCAACTTACTTCACTATAAATAAAATCATTTATTGAAATAGATTCGCTTCCTTTTTTTAATCGAAAATAGCTGTCTGTGATATTTGAAATTGTATTAACTTTAAGTTCTTTTATAAGAGAATTTAAATCATCTTTAAAATCTTTATCCTTATAGTTTTCCTTAATATTTTTTACTAAATTATCTAACTCATCTAACATTTTGCAAATTAGTCGTGAAATGAATTCTTTCTTTATCCCAGAGAGAATTATTGATGAATTATTGAATTCAACCTGTAAGTTAATTGAGCTATACCTTTCTTTTAGTCTATCTAAAATTAAATTCCATATTTCTGTAGTGTTTTTATCTTTAATGAATACAGTGTTCTTATTTTCAAGATTAATTATATTTTCAGTGTAAACTGCCTCTGTATAAAGTTCTAGTGAATTACCCCATAAGAAAATTAGAAAAGATTTTGCAGTTATAAGTTCTCTTAATCTTCCTTTTAAAATGAATTTATAAAATTCTGGTGTTGCGTCAGAGTTGACATATTTGAATATATAATTAATTTCAGTGTCTATTTGTTTAAGACCTGAAGTTAGAATTTTTTGACTAAAAGTGAGAGGCCTATTTTTGTTTAATTGAACTCGGGAATTATTTTCAATATCAAATACCCTTCCTCCATTTAAAATGGTATCAATAGATTCAAGAACTTTTTCTGCACTGGGATTTAAAAGAAAACCTTCAGCATTTAACGATTGAGGGGTATTTGCTTCATAAACAAGTTCGCCAGAGAGAATTATAAGAAACTTTGACTCATCATATCTTTCTCTTAATTTTAATAATTCTAACCTTATAAGATCTTCGGATTGAAAATTAAGAACATTCCATATAACTAAATCCGGAGTATTATCACCTGTTCCATTATTAAAATTAATGTCTAAATTTTGGTCTAGTGATGTTAACTTAAGCGATAAAGATTCTGCTATTAAGCTTGGAGCAATAATCAATATCGATTTTTTTGAAATTAATTCCAAGACTAGATTTCTTATCTCTTATACAAAATTAACTAACAATTACTGCAAACACCAGCCTTAAATCAATTTTTATACTCTTTTAAGCGTAGTAATTTCTGTTTAAATCAAAGTCGTTTAATCTCTCTGATGCTAATACACTATTCGCTTCGTTTATTGTGAATTTATTTTCATATAGAGCTTTACCTACAATTACTCCAAAGAGTCCGGAGTTTTCAAATTTTATTAACGATAATAAATCAGAAATTGAACCAACACCTCCTGAGGCTATTACTGGAATATCTGTAATTTCAAGTATGCTTTTTATGAATTCTTCATTTGTACCTTCCAACGTCCCATCTGTATTTATATCTGTAACAATAAAACTAGAAATTTTATATGAGGAAAACTCCTTTACTAGATCTGTGGCAAAAATATTAGATTGCTCAAGCCACCCCCTTGTACTAACTTTTCCATCTTTTGCATCTATCCCAACAATTATCCTTCCAGGGAATTTATTTGATAAGTCTTTAACTAGTTCTTTATTTTCTATTGCAGAGGTCCCCATGATAACTTTCTCAATACCATAAGAAAATAATTGTTCTATCCTTTCTTGAGACCTTATCCCCCCACCTATTTGAATAGGTATATTAACTGTTTTTGCAATTTTTTTTATTGTTTTATCGTTTGTAGGGCATCCAGTTTTTGCAGCATCCAAATCAACTATATGTATATATTTTGCCCCTTCGCTTTCCCAAAATTTAGCTTGCTCATGAGGTTCTTTGGTGAAGGCTTTTCTTTTATTAAAGTCTCCTTTAAAAAGTCTTACACATTTACCATTCATTAAATCAATTGCTGGTATTAGGTCCATAGAATCATCCTTTTCATTAATTACTTATTTAGTAGTACTATTCAATATGTAATTCTATTTAAGATTACTACTTCAGTTACATATTTATTGAATATGAAAATTCTTGTAATGGGTGGCACTAGATTTGTCGGCAAGTCTTTGGTTGGAAAGTTATTAAGTAAAAATTATGATATTGATATTTTCACGAGAGGTAATAAAAGTAATCCTGAAAAAACAAATTTAATTAAGGGTGATAGAAATAATTCAGAAGATATCTTCAAGCTAAGAAATAAAAAGTATGATGTTGTTTATGACATTTCTGGACGAGAGTTAGAACAAACCAAACTTCTTATAGAAAATTTAGATAACTCTTTCCAGAGGTATGTATATGTCAGCTCTGCAGGTGTTTATAAAGATAATTGTGAACTACCCTTATCTGAAGTTGATCCAATTGATCCAGATAGTAGACACAAAGGAAAGTTTGAGACAGAAAATTGGTTAAAAAACCAAAAAATTCCTTTTACAAGTTTTAGACCTACTTATATTTATGGACCAGGAAATTATAATAAAATTGAAAATTGGTTTTTTGAAAGGTTATTTACTAAAAAATCTATACCAATCCCTGGTGACGGGTCTTTAATTACTCAGCTAGGCCATGTTTCTGATCTAACTGATGTAATGATTAGGTGCATAAATTTTGTAAATTCCAAAAATAATATTTACAACTGTTCAGGCGAAAAAGGAGTAACAATAAAGGGTTTAATTTATTTCTGTGCGAATGTTCTTGGTTTAAACCTAAATGAGATTTCTTTAAGAACATTTGATTATCAAAAATTAAATCCTAAATCCCGGAAGGGATTTCCAATTAGATTAAATCATTATCAGACTGATATCTCTAAGATAAAACGTGATTTAGAGTGGGTGCCAACTTTTGATTTACTTAATGGTTTAAAGGATAGTTTTGTGAAAGATTTTAATAATAAAAAGAGTGAGGAGTTTGATGAAAATTCAGATAATATTCTTTTTAATTCTTAAATAGCCTAATAAAGTGACAAAAGTCAGGATGAATCCTAACCAATAAAAAATTAAAGCTAAATTATTCAATAAGTTAATTTTTAATGGTGTAAAGAATGTAATTACTGAAATAAAAAAGAAAAATGTTTTATATTTACCTAACATAGATGCTGGTAAACCGTCTTTTGTAGAGTTCCTCAGGCTTGAGATGATTAATTCTCTAAATAAAATTAATGACAAAGACCAGAAGGGTATAAAATTATTTTTACAAAGGAAGGTTAAAGGAATTAAATAGAAGACTTTATCGCTTAAGGGATCAAGTATAGCTCCTAATCTGGTTTTTAGATTAAATTTCCTTGCAATTAAACCGTCAAAATAATCAGTTAAACCTCCAATAATAATCAATATAAAGACATAAAAAGGCCTGTTAATTTCTAAAAAAAGTATTAATGGAAATACAAGGAAAAGGCGAGATATTGATAATAAGTTGGGAATATTAAATGCCAAATTTTTAAGTTTTTTTCTTAATAACAAATTAGTTTTGTATATAAAAATATATTACACTCTCAACAAGCTTAAACTTTTAGTAAAAATTTTAAATGGTTTTAAATGCTAGATTTTTAAATTTAATTTAAATCTGAATCCTAAAGATTATAAATTCAACTTCTCTTTATGAATGATGATGTTTTATATTACAAAATTATTCCTTATATATAATGCAGCCTCATAGCCTAAAGCTATCTCCAGAATCTGATTTGATAAATTCAATTAAAGAATATTCTTTATCGAATAATTTATACGGGTATGTATCTGGAGTGGTTGGTAATCTTAGAACAGTTTGTATTCAATGCCCAGGAAATCAAGAGATAAATAAATTTCAGGGAAATCTAGAGATAGTTTCTTTAAATGGACATTTTAATAAAGGAGATGTTCATTTACATTTGAGTTTTGCAGATGAGGGATGTAATGTCTTTGGCGGGCATCTTGAGGAGGGGTGTATTGTAAAAAAAGGTACTGATATATTATTACTTTCTTTTGAACAAAAAATTATTAATATCTCAAGTAATGATTCATTAAAAAATGAATCACGCGTAAAAGCATATATTTTAAAGGATTGTCCTTGGTCTAAAAGAGCAATTAGGTTGCTTAATTCTTTATCTATCCCTCATGAAGTCACTTTAATAGACAATGATGAGAGCTTTCAAAGAATAATGAATCAAAGTAGGCATAATACTTTCCCACAAATATTTTTGGATAATAAATTTTTTGGAGGATATGATGAACTTTCAGAACAAGCTAAATTGGATAACTTAATTTCATTTAAGTAATCTAAATTTTTTAACTATCACGATTAGAAAGCTTTTCAGCAAATAATTCGTCCTCTAACTGCTTTATTAATCTTGATACAAGACTTTGGAATTCTGGTTGACAGCCTTTAAATGCAGCTTTATGTCTTATTGGCTCATTTCTAGTTCTTAAATCAGTAAGCATTAATTGTAATGCGTCAATTTTGGGATTTATTTTCATGGTTTTAATTTATATATTTGCATCTTTTAAATCATTTGCATAGCTTTTTTAAAAGATATCTTTTTATTATCATTCGAACTTGTAACTTCTATTAATTTATTTATGGATTCTTTGTTTTTTAAAGAATCTATACAACATTGCGCAACTAATCTTCTTGGGATTGATCCATTAATTTGAGTATCCTCCTTTGAATAATTTATATTTTCTGATTTAATATCTTCATTTTCCTTTAATCCTCCAGGTCTAATAATAGTCCATTCGAAATTTGAATTTCGTAGAAAGTTTTCACCTAATTTCTTCCAAATAAGAATTAAACCAAATAAGTTTAATGGGTGAAATAATTTACCAGTACAAAGGGAACTAACTAAAATAACTCTTTTAATACCAACTCTTTTGCAACTCTCTAATTGCCTGTATACGCCTAATGCATCAACCTTTGCAGGACCAGTTAAATCGAATGATGCTCTTGCTCCAGTCGCTATTATCAAAGCATCAATATCTTTTAAAGCTTTATCAAGTTCTCCTTTTTTGTCTAATGAAACCCTAATTGTTTCTAAACTCTCTAGTCCTTCTGAGACCTTTGAATTCTTTCTGATGATTTGCCTTACTTTATATCCTTTCTTAACTGCTTCTTCGGAAATTCTATAACCTGTTTTCCCCGATGCACCAGTAACTGCTATTTTCATGAAAATAAAACTAATTTAAATATTATATAAATTTCTTAAGGCTTTTTACATATAAATTTCTTTTTTCTTTTGGGATAAAGAGTGCGACATAAATAACATTTTGTTCCATCACAGCCTCTTGCTGTGCAGTATTCTCTGCCATAAAAGATTATTTGCAAATGTAAGGTGTTCCAATCATTAACTGGAAATATTTTTTTTAGGTCTTTTTCTGTTTGAACTACGCTATCCCCATTTGATAGACCCCATCTTTGTGCCAACCTGTGTATGTGAGTATCTACTGGGAATGAGGGTATTTTAAACACTTGAGACATTACAACTGATGCTGTTTTATGACCTACCCCTGGAAGAGATTCAAGCTTCTCAAAAGAATCTGGGACCTTACCATTATGCTTCTCAATCAATAATTTAGATAAGTTATAGATG
>CACBBI010000011.1 GCA_902537445.1 uncultured Prochlorococcus sp. | reverse complement strand
TAATAATTGTTGGGGAGGGTTCAGAGAAAATTAAATTAAAAAAAATTGCTAAATCAAATATTATATTTTTGGGTAAAAGATCAAATTCAGAAATTGAGAAATTAATGAGTAGATGTAGAAGCTTTGTTTACTCAGGAATAGAAGATTTTGGGATAGCACCAGTTGAGGCGATGGCTTCTGGAGCTCCTGTAATTGCTTATGGGAAGGGCGGTATCCTTGATACAGTGAAATGTATTACAGCAAAAGAAAAAAATATTTATCCAACTGGTTTAATTTTCAATGAACAATCAGTCTCTGCTATTCATGATGTTGTCCGCTGGTTTGAAGATGGTAAAGTTTGGAAAGATTTTGATTCTGCAGAAATTCATAAGTCATCAAAAAAATTTAGCAAGTTGAACTTTGAAAAAAAAATTATTAACTTTATTGATGAAAGCTGGAATGAATTTATTTCTAAAAATAAAATTTCCAAATAAATGAAAAAATACATTAGAAATAATTATAATAATAATTCCTATCTTGTATTTAAAAAATTTGTAGATATTATATTTGCTTCTTTATCACTTATTTTAATTTCCCCTTTATTTTTACTAATAATAATATTAATTAAATTTAGTTCAATGGGTCCTATTTTTTTCTTACATAAGAGAATAAGAAAGGGTGAAAAAATATTTTATTGTATTAAATTCCGCACAATGCATCCAGAAGCAAATGATATTTTAAAAAATATCTTAAACAAAAATGAAAAAATAAGAATAGAGTATGAAACTACACAAAAGATTAAAAATGATCCAAGAATTACAACTATTGGAAAGTTTTTGAGAAAAACTAGTCTTGATGAAATACCCCAGTTAATTAATGTTATTAAAGGAGAAATGAGTATAGTAGGACCAAGACCAATTGTCGAAAAAGAAAAAATTAGATATGGAGATTCAGTTTCAAATGTATTTTCTATTAATCCTGGCATTACAGGCCTTTGGCAAGTAAGCGGGAGGAATAACCTAACTTATGAAAAAAGAGTTGAGCTAGATAATTTATATGTTAGGGAGATTAATTTTATTACAGATTTAAGGATTCTAATTAGAACAATCGGAGTTATACTTTTTCCTATGGATAGGGGAGCATATTAATAATTCACCTTTAATTTTGAAATAATAGAACATAAAGAATTATATTCAAATAAAACATACCCAAAACTGTACAAAAAAAACTTACCTATATATGATTAATTATTAATATGCAAAGTAAAACTTTAATTCTATTAAAAAGGCTTTTCAGCAAACTTCCACGCAAAAGGAAAATTTCTTTAATATCTATTTTCCCAATAGCAATAATTACTGGTTTTACTGATGTCCTAGTAGTTGGTATTGTGGCGAGATTATTCAGTGCTGTAGTTGGGAAGGAAAATAGACCATCAATTCCCTTCTCTGAAATTGTCAGCAAAGATCCTTTAATTAAAATTCTTATACTTATTTTTATCTATATCCTCATAAACTGGTTCGCTTCTTTTTTAAGATTACTTTTAAGAGGAGTTCAAGAAAGACTAAGGGCTCAAATTTTTTTAGATTTATCAGAAATAGCTCAACATAAAATTTTAAGTCAAGAATATGAATTCTTTTTAACCCAGGATAGTGAAAATTTGTCATCTAAAATTCTCTTAAACATTTCAAGAGTTTCAGAAAAATTAATTAAGCCTATTCTGCAAATAGTAAGTGGTTTTTTTATTGTTTCATTTATATTTATTGCTATTTTAAGTTTTGCAAAATCAACTTCTTTTTATCTAATAATAAGCCTTGTTTTAGGCTACTTATTTATTTCTATGATTGTTACTCCAATAATTAGAAAGGCATCAAAACAAAGAATAATTCTTGAATCAGAAATTGAAAGTGTAATGACTGAATCTATCAGAACCATAGTTGACTTACAATTAACAGGCTCAGAAAGATTTTTCGAAAATAAATATACTAAAGCTGGTAAGAAAGCTTTTCCATATTTATGGAGAGCAGAAACCTTTCCAGAATTTCCTAGAGCTTTAATAGAACCTTTTGGAATAACTCTTATTTTTTCTATTGGACTTTTTTCTCTAATATCAAATAAAAATCCCACAAATTTCCTTGAGTTAGTCCCTTTTCTAGCGACAATCGCTGTTGCATCACTTAAGTTAACCCCACCACTTCAAGATTTGTTTAGAGGGATAACTGACTTGAGAGCAGGTATTCCCGATTTAGAGGAAGCATTAAAAATTTTAGACTTAAAAAAAGTAAGAAAATCAAGCCCAAAAAATAAAATTATGTTAATGGAGCCAAAAGAAGATATAAAACTTATTTCTGTATCTTATAAATATCCAGAATCAAAACAAATTGCCCTTAAAAATCTAAATATAGATTTAAAAATTGGCACGAAAATTGCTTTTGTAGGTAAAACAGGTAGTGGTAAAACCACAACAGCAAATTTAATATTAGGTTTACTAAGACCATCCAAAGGGAAATTCCTCGTAGACGGTGAAATTGTGGAAAAAGAAAATATTTATAACTGGCAATCTATATGTTCATATGTTCCGCAATCTATCAATTTATTAAACAATGATATTAAAGCTAATATTGCATATGGTCAAAAATATGATGAGATTGTTGAAGATAAATTAAACTCTTCAATAGAAGCTGCTCAATTAAAAGATTTAGTAAATGATTTACCTTATGGATTAGAAACTAAAGTTGGAGATAATGGAATTAGGTTATCTGGAGGCCAGAGACAAAGGATAGCATTGGCAAGAGCTTTTTATAGAAATACAAGATTACTTGTACTTGATGAAGCAACGAGTGCTCTGGATAATAATACAGAAGCTGACATTCTTGAAGCTCTCAATTTAATGAATAAGAAATTAACTATTATAATAATTGCGCATAGGATAAATACTGTAAAAAATTGTGATTTTATATATGAATTTGAAGATGGCAGAATTAAGGCTTCAGGAAACTTTCAAGAGCTTAAAAATAAATCAGTTAGTTTTAAAGAAATGGTAAATAAAGAAGAATAAATAACATAAATTTAAAATTATTTTTATTTTTAAATTAAAAATAAATCACTATATTCAATATTACAATATTTTAATTTTGTTTTCTTGGGATTTGAGAACTAGAATATTCCTAATACCGTAAATTAAAATTGAACTCAAATCGAAAAATAATACCTGTAATTCTTTCTGGTGGTTCTGGAACAAGACTTTGGCCACTTTCAAGAAAAAGTTTTCCCAAACAATATCTTTCATTAACTCAAAATACTCAAAAATCCATGCTTCAACTAACTTTGGAGAGATTAGAGGGGTTAAAAGATTTAGATGAACCAATTGTTGTTTGTAATGAAGAGCATAGATTTATTTTAGCTGAACAATTGAGAGAGATTAATGTTTCGGCTAAATCAATTTTATTAGAACCATTTGGTAAAAATACAGCTCCTGCAATTGCCATCTCAGCATTAAAAGCTATAGAAAATGAGGAAGATCCAATTTTACTAATATTACCTGCAGATCATGATATTAAAAAAAAAGAAAAGTTTTTGGAGGCTATATTAGTAGCCTGTGAATATGCTCTTAATAATCAATTAGTTACTTTTGGGATAATACCTTCTTCTCCAGAAACAGGATTTGGATACATTAAGGCAAAGCCAAGTAGTAATGAGCAAGAGAAAGGATTTCATATCGAAAAATTTATTGAAAAACCAAATAAAGAAATTGCAGAAAAACTCATAAAAGATAATTTATACACCTGGAATAGTGGAATGTTTGTATTTAAAGCGAATGTCATTCTTAAAGAAATAGAGATCTATAATCCTAAAATTATAGAAATTTGCAAAAAATCAATTGCAAATAATTATATTGATTTAGATTTTCAAAGAATTGATAAAACTTATTTTAATGATTGCCCAAGCATATCAATCGATAATGCGGTTATGGAAAAAACAAAAATAGGTAAAGTAGTTCCACTAGATGCAAATTGGAGTGATCTTGGGGGATGGAATTCTATTTGGGAAGCCAACAAAAAAGATGAAAATGGAAATTATAAGAGTGGAAATATCATGCTCGAAGATACAGAAAATTGCTACGTAAGAAGTGATAATAAAATCATAGTAGGTATTGGTCTGGATAATTTAATTATTGTAGAAAACGATGATGCAATATTTATATCTCAAAAAAATAAATCCCATTTAATAAAAAATATTCTTGAAGATTTAAATAAAAAAGGCTTCAAAGAAGTATTTGAACATAAGAAAATTCATAGACCTTGGGGAAACTATACATCTATAGAGGAAGGTGAGTTTTGGAAAGTAAAAAGAATTGAAGTAAAACCAAAACAATCTCTTTCATTGCAAATGCATCATCATAGAGCTGAACATTGGATAGTAGTAACAGGTACAGCAGAAGTAGAAATTGAAGATAAAAAGTTTTTTTTAAGTGAAAATCAAAGTACTTATATACCTTTAGGATCAAAGCACAGGCTTTCAAATCCAGGATCTCTAGACTTGGTCTTAATAGAAGTACAGAGTGGTTCTTATCTAGGCGAAGATGATATTGTAAGATTTAAAGATCATTATGGTAGAAATTAGTGACTAAAATAATCAAACAAGAATAAAAAGATAATACTTTCTCAAAAAATCTCAAAAAGATAACTTCGACTAAAATCAGAAATTAATAAATCCAACAAATTCTTAACCGGAAATATAATCTAGGTACCATTTAGCAAATAATTCTACGCCTTTTTCAATAGAAGTATCAGGAGAAAATCCTGTCCAATTTCTAAGATTTCTACTATCGCATAATGTTTCTTGAACATCACCTGGTTGCATTTCCATTTTTTTGATTATTGCCTTTTTCCCAAGTACTTTTTCTAGTAGCTCTAAAAAATATAATAAATTGACCGCTTTATTATTACCAACATTGAAAATTCTATGAGGAGAAAATGAAGTACAAGGATTAGGGTTATATCTATCAAAATCATTATCAGGGACAGTTAACTTATTTGAACAACGAACTATTGCTTCTACAGCATCATCAATAAAAGTAAAATCTCTTTTCATATCCCCTTTATTGAATAATTCAATAGGTTCTTGTCTAATAATTGCTTTTGAAAAAATCATTGGGGCCATATCCGGTCTTCCCCATGGACCATAAACAGTAAAGAATCTTAAACCTGTTGCAGAAAAATTATAAAGATGACTATAGGAATGTGCCATCAGTTCATTTGATCTTTTTGTGGCTGCATAAAGACTAATAGGATGATTAACAGGATCATTCTCCTTAAAAGGTAATAATTTATTAGCACCATATACTGAACTACTAGAAGCATAAATAAGGTGTTTAACTTTAAATTCTCTGCACATCTCGAGGATATTAAAAAAGCCTAAAATATTACTATCAATATATTGTTTAGGGTTATGTAATGAATACCTAACTCCTGCCTGAGCGGCTAAATTAACAACTATATCTGGCTTATATTTACTAAAGATTAGTTTAATATCATCAATTCTCTTTAAATCATTCTTATAGAAATGCCAATTTTTTCTTATCTTATGGGACTCTGCTAATTCATCTATAAGTTTTATTCTTTTTAACTTTAGAGATTTGGAGTAATAGGAATTTATATTATCTATCCCAACTACCACTTCATTCATCCTCAAGAGCCTTTCAACTAATGCGGCTCCTATAAATCCTGCAGCTCCTGTTACTATAATAGTTCTAGCACTACTCATATAAGAACAATTTATCTAAGTTACTGTACTACATTTCAACCTACATAAGTAATAAGTATCTTTTTAATGATCTTGATTATTCCATTCAGGAACAACCTCCTTGAGAATTGACAAGGCTTCTCGAACATCCTCATTTAATAAAGCCTTTTCCATCCTTTCTAATTGGACTAAAAAAATATTTGAAGAAAAGAAATTTTCCTTGGCTCTAAAAATATGCGAATTCTTTGTAGCCAGTGCTTCTGCATCAATCAGTAATTCTTCATATAACTTTTCACCAGGTCTTAATCCTGTATAAATAATTTCTATATCTCCTTTAGGATTGTCTTCGCTTTTAACTTCAAGGCCACTAAGTTTAATCATCTGTGTAGCAAGATCTTTAATTAATATTGGCTCTCCCATATCCAGTAAAAATAAATCACCCCCTTCTGCATAAGAAAGCGATTCAAGTACTAAATTAGCAGCCTCTGAAATTGTCATAAAAAATCTCGTGATTTTTGGATGGGTAATAGTGATTGGACCTCCTTTTTTAATTTGTTGCTTAAATCTAGGTACTACAGAACCTGAAGAATCTAAAACATTTCCAAACCTTACCATTGAGAAACATGTCCTAGATTTCCCTTTATCAAAATTGCTGTCTGAAATTTGAGAATAAGATTGAACTATTAGCTCAGCAAGTCTTTTACTTGCCCCCATTACATTAGTAGGTCTTACTGCTTTATCAGTTGAAATCAAACAAAAATTTTCTAGATTATATTTAATAGATGCATCACATAATACCTTTGTAGATATAACATTATTTTCTATACCACTAATAGGATTCTTCTCAACAATTGGGACATGTTTATAAGCTGAAGTATGGAATACTATTTGAATTTCTTCTTTAGCAAATATTTTTTCAACAATTTTGCTATTCATGGCACAACCTAAAACGAATAGCAAATTAATATTTTTGATATTTTTTTCTGATAAAGTTTGTTCAATTGCGTATAGATTTATTTCGCTTCTCTCCAAGAGAATTAATTTTTTGGGATTATATTTTAATATTTGTATGCATAGTTCAGAACCAATAGAACCGCCAGCTCCGCTAATTAATATAGTTTTATTTTCAATCAGCTTGAATAACAATTCATTCTGACTAGTAAATTCTTTCCTAAAAATCAAATCTGGAATATTAAGAGTATTTAGATCTTCTAGCCTAGTTTTACCAGAAGCAAAATCCCCAATAGATGGGATTGTAAATACTGATATATTTAGTTGTTGGAATTTTCTAATTATTTCTACCTTCTTGAACCTACTAATGTTTTCAATGCTAATTAATACCCTATCTACTTTACCTTTAAGGTTATTAATCATTAAAGGAGATATTATAGGTATACCTCCAATATTTCTATTCCAAAGCTGAGAATCCTCATCGATAAAAGCAGCCAAATCATAGCCACCCAATAAATCTAAGTTTTTAGCAAGATTTATACCTGAGATACCTGCACCATAAATTGCTATTTTTGAATTGATTTTTTGATTATTTTCTGAATATAAAAATACAAATTTTCTTATTAAATATCTAAAACCCAAATTTAGAAATGTTGTATTTATAACTATTAGACTCAAAAAAGATATAGCATTTCTAGAACCCAAAATAAAATTGCAAATTATTTCGACAATTATGATAGAAAATAAATTTCTTATGAAAATTTTTAAAAAAATCCTTAATCCTAAATAACTTGTAAGACTCGAATATTGTCCAGTAAATATATATATGGCAATACTTACTATTAGAAATAAGCTTTTTAAAAGATAAAAGTCTCCAAAGATTGTAATATTTAAACTTTCTTTAGATAAAATTAATGCAAATAATATAGCTAATTGACTTATAAACGCATCTCCGAAGATTAGAATTAATCTTCTACATACTTTATTTTTAAAAATATATTTAGATAATCTATTTATTAATTTCTTATTAATCATATTAAACATTTTTTGATTTAAACGGAATTGCAATATTTTTATCAAAATATAAGCCAATTATAATGCAAAATAAAATTGGTAAATAAACATAACCTTTATTTGAAAAAGCAGTTAATGAGATTAATAAAGTAAAAATAGAATATAAAATTGATATTTTGGAGTGGCTTATCCCAGATTGATTTAGTCTCTGGTAAAGATGTAATTTATGGGGTAAAAAAATATTATGCCCCATAGAAAATCTTCTTAAAACACATGTAAAAGCATCCGCTAAAAGTGGAAATCCTAAAAAGAAAATTAGAGAAGAATCATTTAATGAATTAGTATTAATTAATATTCCAAAGAAAATAGCCCCTAAAAAAGTACTACCCACATCACCCATAAAGACTTTGGCAGGTTGCCAATTATAAATAATAAACCCAGATAGAGGTCCTATTAATAGATATATGGAGTTTTCAGAGATCATTGCTGAGAATATTAAAATAATAATAAAATTAGAAACGAGAAAACCATCAAGCCCATCCATAAAGTTAATAAAGTTTATAATCGCAGTTCCAAAAAATAAAATAATAATAAAAAGAAAAAAATATTCAAAATTATAAAATAAATTTAAGAAATTAAAAATTAAATCAGACTTTATAATAATCAAACTAACTGTTAGTAATTGAGAAATATATCTTAAAAATGCTGGCAATCCAATAAAGTCATCAATGAAACCAACAATAGCCAAAGGCAAACAATACAAAGGGATCCAAAATCTAAATAATGTACAAGTAATACAAATAACAAAAACAAAAACTATACCCCCTCCAGATGGTATGGGTTTCAAATGAGAACTTCTTTCATTTGGATTATCAAGAAAATTGATCGAGAGTATAGGTATTATTTTGGATAATAATATCCATGTAATTATTCCTGATAAAAAACTTACGAGAAATAGGTTCAAGGAGCTAAAAAATTTAGTGTTTTACAAAAAAATAATTTCAATGAATTTTCATATTTTTAACTTTTATTTACTTTAAAAAATCAGTTTCTTTAACAGGAAAATTCATATCTTTTATATTTAAAATATCACTTGATTTAGTGAATCCCGAAAGATCAGCATTAAGTCTTAAAAGTGATTCATATAACTTTGGAGATATAATCATTAACGGGGAACATAATAAATAATAAATTCTATTTGGTATCTTAATGATAAAACACCTTCTGATTCTTTTATTTCTTAAATAACTTCTTTTAAGGCAAAAAAGCATATCTTCAAAGGTAAATTCTTTATCTCCGCCTATTGCGATTTTATTAATAACGCCTTTGTTTGAATGAAATTTATTTGATAATTTATCTAATTTTTTTATTGCTATAGCTGCAAGCTGATATGCGTGAATAGGTTGTCTGAAACCCGTTTGAGAGGGAATTACTAAAAAGGGTAGTAAATTTAAATAAGTTAATATCAAATTAATATTTTTATCTTTGAATTCTCCTACATTCCCATAAATCATCGTAGGTTCTAAGATATATATTATTTTTTTTAAGGATTTTGATAATTCAAATAAAATAACTTCAGATAATTTTAGTTTTGAATAAAGCTTCTTATCAAAATCATTATAAGAATATTTTTTTGTATAAACTGAAGATGATGAGCATGCGATAACTCCACATAAATTATTTAGTTGATCTCTTTTATTTATAAAAATATTTTCTAAGAATTTTGATAATTTCCATATAGGGGAGAAAGAAATTATAATAAATTCCTCTTCTTCGTTAAAAGAAAAAGATTCAGGCACATCAAAATCAATATACTTATATTTCCTATTATTTCTTGAAAAAGGGAAAATCCTTAAATTAGAAAATTTTTTTTGGCAAAGATTCATGAATGCTTTACCAGTAGGCGTTGTCGCTCCAAACAAATAAATAATCATCTTTTTACTGCACTTAAAAATCTTTTAAAATATCTAAATAAAAAAGGAATAAAAGCTAGTATATTAAATCTTTCATAATAGGCAACAAAGACTTCAATAAATCTATTTCTATTAGATAGAGAACTATAACCGCCTAAACCAATATTCACAATATTGGTCTCTAATAAGGGTATCTTAATACCTCTATTAAGACCTATATTAAGAAAAAAATTAAGATCTGCTGCAATTTTAAATTTAGTATTATATATCTTTAATCCCTTTATAGAATCAGGACTAAATATTGTGCCTTGATGAGGAGGAGAAGATCCAAAAAACATATATAGAGAAAATAAACTTGGAGTCAGAATAATATTTTTTTTGTTAACAAAAATTGATTTTCTTCCAAGCCTTAAACTTTTAAGATCAACATATCTTGCTCTTCCAATAAGAATATATGGATCTTTATCTTTATAAAAAGAAATTTCTTCGGCAAGATTACTAAAAGTATTTTCATTTGGTGCAAAATCATCAGATCCCCAAAATAAAATCCATTCGTCTGAACTAGCAAACTGCAAACCCTGATTCATAGCCCCATAAATACCTGGATTATCAATTTTATTTTGCAATATCCGTGAAAATCTTGAATCGTCATTCGCTAGTTTTTTCAAAAAATTAATATGATTTTTATCCTTACTTGCATCAACAAAAACCACTCTCCAATATTTATATTTTTGATTTTTCAAAGAATTAATTAATTTACCTAATATTTTATATGTATCTAAAGTAGGAACTATTAATAATATTTTTGGATTTGACATTGAAATAAATAATTTTTATTTTTTCCCTTTATTGTAATTGTAATAAGTTTGCAAACATTAAGTATTATTTTCAACTTCAATTCCCAAGTTTTGATAAATTATTTTTGATAAGTTTTTATTAGATCTTTTATAGATCTTGTAAACTTTATAATATTTCAAGTCAACTATTAACCTATATAAGAAACCTTGAAAAAAATGAAAAATAAAACCTCGAAAGCCATCTAGAAATCCAAATCTAAAAAAGTATCTATAAATAAAATAAAAAATTGCTCTTATAAAAATTGGGAACTTATAATAAAAATCTTTTTTTCGATTTGTTTTTTTAAATTTCTTATTTTGATTTTTTTTAAGAAAATTAAAATCTAAATCAAGAACTTCAATAGCTTCTTTACTTGAATAACTATTATGTTTTCTTAACCACCATGAAAATGATTTTAAATTATAATCAATAAGTTCATTTTTAAGAGATGCACACTTTCCTTTAATTACAAATTTTTCATCCATCAATCTGTTCTCACAAAATGCAAATCCATATTTAAAAAGTCTAATTATCTCAGAGGGGAAAACACCTCCGTACTTAATTAAATGGCCTTGAAAATTTATTCTTCTTGGGATATAAATGCCACTATATTTTTCGTTTAAGATAGGTAAATTTTGTTTTATTTCATTAATAAGTTCTTCTGAAAGAATTTCATCTGCATCTATTCTTAATACCCATTCTGTAGTGCTATCTATCTTGGAAAGTGCCCAATTAATTTGTTCAGCATGATTATCAAACTTCCTATAAAGAATTTTTACTGATTCCTCTTTGGCTATTTCTGCGGTTTTATCAGTAGAAAAACTATCTATTACATATATGTTATTAGTAAGTTTTTTTAAGTTCTGTATACATCTTGAAAGATGAATCTCTTCATTAAAAGTTAAAATAAATGCTGAAAGTTTTATCATTTAATTTAATTCCCTTTTCTTCAAAACTCGTATTGGATTGCCCGCACATATAAGCCATTCTCCTACATTTGATATAACAACTGATCTAGCACCTACTATAGAACCTTCCCCGACAGAGCAACCTGGTCCTACGAAGGCTTCTGAGCATATCCAAACATTGTCTTTTATGTTTATCCTTTTTTTCTGAAGAGGAAGATTAGGATCTTGGTATTGATGAGTACCTGCACATAAATGAGCTTTATGAGATATTGTTACTGAATTTCCAATTTCTACAAATCCAATATTATAAATTAGTGCCCATTCTCCAATACAAGAATAATCGCCTATGGATAAATTCCAAGGCATATAGATTATTGCAGATGGGTAAATATTTACATGCTTCCCAATCTTTGCTCCAAACATTTTTAATAGAAATACTCTCCAAGTGAAGAAATTTCTAGGACTAAAGTAAAAAAGAGGTTTAAATATGCTCCAACAAATTCTTAGAAAATATTCCCAATTTGAATATGGCTTTAATTTCCGACATTGGGAAATATTTAACTTTTTTTTTTCCTCAAAATCAAAAAATTAACTTAAATCAATAATACAACATTTTATGTGATGGTCTAAATGTTTTTAAATTTTTAAATCTAAATAATAAATTTTGGTTTATTCTGATGGCCAAGCATCCATAAATATAAGTTAATAAAAGATGTAGAAATTTTCTTCCAGGAATATTCTTTTGATAAATTTTTAGCGTTTAAAGATTTTTGATTATATTCTTCATCCGAAAGATTGATAGCTTTTGTAATTGCAATTGAAATTTCATTAATTTTAGGTTCTATTACCCATCCACAATTTTTTTCTTCAATAATTGACCAAGGTGTATCCTTAGTTGTAATAACTGGCAAACCAAAAGTTAATGCTTCACTAACAACTATTCCAAAATTCTCACTAAAAGAGGGCAATACAAAGAATTTAGAATTTCTATATAAATTAATCAATTCATCTCCAACCACAGGTCCTAATATTAAAACTTTCTCCTCTAAAGAATTTTCGACAATAATTTTTTTTAATTTATTCATATAGTTAATTTCTGAATAACCAGCAATAATTAATCTCCAATCTTTTTTATTAAGTAAAGTATTTTTTACAGCAAAGATTAAATTTTCTAAACCTTTAACAGGATGTAACCGCCCAACAAAAAGAAAATTTTTTAAACTTGTATTTTTTATTCCCAAAGAATTTAATGAAAGCTTGCAAGTAAGCTCTCTTTTCGTTGGTTCTAATGATCCATTTGGAATAACAGCAATTGGGGCTTTTATTTTTTTTCTTAAGAAATTCTCAGCCTCTTTTTCTGAACAAGCATGTAAAACATCTGCATTATTTAAATTATTTTTCTCATATAAATTCCAAACCAGATTTTTTTTGAATTTTTTTTGACTAAAAGACCATTTATCAAGAGTTCCATGCGGGCTTATTAATAATTTCAATCTTCTTTTTCTTGCAAAAGTACAAATAGTATTATTCGAAGGCAACCATATTCCATGATCATGAACAACAGTTTGAGGATATTTAATATCCATATTTTCTAAAAGATCGGCTAATTGATTCTCAATAATAAAATTTTTAAAACTTATCTTTAATTCTGACTGATATTGAAAAATTAAAGGTGATAAATTTTGATAACTTGGATCAATTTTAGATAATTTCTTTGCAATTAGTCTTAAGTCAACTCCTTTAGATATTAAATGTGAAGAAAGAGATAATAGTGCTTTAGAAGGACCTCCAGAAGCACTATACAAATCATTAATACTTAATATTAGTTTAAAATTTTTATCCAATTAAAAATTTAATCTTTATAACTATTTAATTATGAAATTGGTATTTTTGCAAAAATTTATTATTACTATTATTGCCTATGATAGCAGATATGACCATTAGTAATAATAAAGAAGATGGACTTGGAGAAAATAGGGTCGCAGCCTCTTTAAATAGAAATAGAAAAATATATGAATAGGCAATTATGATTTTAAAAAGACCTCCTTTTAAAGTATTTCTTAAATTTAAAGTCAAGGAAATAATTAATAAGAAACTTGTTAAAAAGTAGCTTATCTTACCTCCTGTAAGATTTATCATCATTATTCCAGCTTCCTGAAAAGTAGGATAATTATCTGGATTAAAAGCCCAATCAAAAGATAAAGTTATAATATTGTAAATTCTTATAAAGATAGCAGTTGGGGTTTCGGTTAAGTGAATTGTATTTATAAAATAGTAAAAAGTTAAAATAAGACCTATTGAGAAGGCTATCAAACCTATACTAGATTTTTTAATTCTTTTAAAAATCAATATATTTTTTGTTGAGAAAAAAGCTTCTTCAAGAGTATAAAAAAATAGTGGAAATATAAATGCTTTTCTATTAGTAAACATCAAAATAATTATAAACAAAATCCTATCAAATATTTTATTTTTTATAAATGAAAGTGAAATATATTCTTTATCGTTAGAAAAACTATTCAAATACAAAATGTATGCAGTTAAAAATTGAGCACAATACATACTAGAAGGGAATAAACCAGTAAATCCAATCCCTCCAAATAGGCCTAGTACTCTAGTATTTTCGACACCCATAGACATATTAGAATATATTGATGGCGGGTCTAATAAGAAAAATAAAGCTGGTATCGAAAACAAAATTAGATATCCAAAAAAAGAAAATATTTGCTTATTAAAAGGCATTAATCCAAATAATGACAAATAGAATATCGTCAAATTCAAACTTCTTAGAAATAAATAAGGGATACTAGTGTCACCACCATTATTGAAATAATAAAAACCAAAATTTAAAACTGTAAATAAAAGAAATGAAAAGATAGAAAGGTCTCTATTCAAAAAAACAGATTTTTTCGAAATAAAAATATAAATAAGAAATGGAATAAAAAATAGGTTAAATATTAATGTTAAACCTGCGTATTTTGTAATTGCAAATAATATAAAAACAATTAAAGGCATATAAATTTTAGTTTTCCAAAGCACCTATTAATACTTTATCTAAAGAATACTTATTTAGATATTTTTTTACATTTATTTGATTTTTAGAATATTCAGAAAATTTAATCTCATCCAAATGAAATAATCTTTCAAATGGGATTAAAACTGAGGCAATTTCATGAGGTATTGAATCTGAAATAGTTGAGAAAATAAATAAATTATATTTCATATAAAAGAAAAGCTTGCTTGGAAAATCAATAGATGATTGAAGATTCTTTTTATTATTTCTTAAATCTAGAGCAAAATCTGATTCTTTTAGTAAATTATCCAAATCCTTATTATTTAAATCACCTAAAAATCTGATATTGGTTGGGAAAGAATTTATAAGTTTTCGAAAATAAAAGGGTATTTTCTTTTGACTTGTTGTAAATATTAATTCGAAATTATTATTATTTTTGCATAATTTAAAAATTCTTTTCAAATCTTCTTCAGGTAAATTATATTCAGAAATTGAACCACAATGAACTATTTTTATAGTTTTATTATTAGATATTTTTAAAAAAGGTTTATATTCAAAATCTAAATTATTTATATATGGTATTGAAAATAAAATTTGATTATTAACTTCATAGTTAGAATATATTAATTCAGTAGATTTAGAAAACACGATTATTTTCTTAAACAATTTACATTGTGATTTACTTAATAAATATCCATCAGCTTGAATTAAGTTAATATTTAATCCTAAAAATTTTAATGCACTTATCATTTTTAATTGTCCTTTGTTCAAATTATAAAAAAAAGAAACTTGCCTTTGATTATTAATTATTTTTAAAAGTATATGCAAGAAATATATAAAGTCTCTTATGTATTTGATACTTGTGGATGATAAAACTATCTTATTACCTTTTATATCCCTCGTGGAATTATTAAATAAATATGATTTTGAATCAGAAAAAAAATTATAAATATAATATACAAATAATTTTATTTGAAATTTTCCTTTTCTTCTTTCTAATTTATTAACTAGATCAGTTAGTAAAACTTCACTAGCGTTTGAAGAAAAGGGGGTTTTACCAATTCTCGCAAAAATATTTAATCTAAATATTTTATTATTCTTCATAAAAATAATCCCAAGAAAAAGGGGTAATTTGATTTTGAAGAAATTGTTTTTCTTTTATTAATGCGTGAGATATTTGATTATTTTCAACTGGCGAGAGAAATCTTGCCCATTCGACGAAGGTTGAATTTGGGTTACCTATTATATATTTGCATTTCGACATCGCTAAAATATCTTCTAAAGCTGAATTATTTTTAATTAATTTAACATTATTTGGTAAGCGATCCAATTCTAAATATTTCAACAAATTATCTAAATTACTATCAGAATATATTTCAATATCTAATGATTTATCATTCGAGAATGATTGTAATTTTTGGTTTATTATTTCTTTAGATAAACTTTGTCCAGTTCTCAAAAAATCTCCTAGTCTGATATGAAAAGCAGCTTTTTGTAAATTAAATTTAGTTTTAAAATTGTAAGAGTAATAAATAAATTTTTGTATGAAATCTCTATAAGGCAATAAGTCAAAAAAATAATTTTTACATCCTTCAAATAAAATTAAATCCTTTTTTAAAATATGATTCTCTTTAAACCATTTTTTTGTAAAGTATAATTCTAAAGATCTATAAGGAGGCAAAGTAGCGTATTCAAATTTTGAAAAAATATCATTGTAGTTCCTTAAAGAATTAATATTTCTTTCTCTTAAGAAATTTCTTGGTTGTATTTGATTATAGAAAGGATACAAAACTGCTGCTCCGTCTCTAATACCAAAACAAATTGCTCTAAAAAATGGGAATAACATATTTCCTAAACCAAATCCTCCAATTCTAAAAAAGGGATAAATTGATAATGTCCCTTTATGAATTAATGGTAAGTAATACTTAACTTTATTCATAATATTTTTTTTTCAAATAATGAAGATTTAAATGGTTGATGAGATCCTTAAGTGAATTATTCATAAATATTGATCCATTCTTACCACTTTCAATAAAATCTTTGGACCCAACATTAGAACTTACGATTGCAAAGGTTTTACAATAAATAGCCTCTGCGACAACAAATCCAAAGCCATCAAATTTACTGGGCAAGACTAAAACATCATTACTTTTTATGATTTTATATATATTTTCATTGTCGTAACTATCTATAAAATTTACTTTCAAATCTTTCTTCACTATTTTTTTTATATTTTTAATAATTTTTTCTTTTAATTTTCCCGTTCCTATTATTGTTAAATCAACCGGAAAATTAAGTTTTTTGCATGCATTCAATAATAAAAGAGGATTCTTCCTTGGAATCAATTGTCCAATAAATAAAATTTTATATTTTTTTGATTTGGGAACTTTTAAAAAAGTTTCGCAATTATCTATATAAGCTTTAGTTTGCTTATAGGGAAGTATCAAGAAATTTTTAAAAAATAATTTGTAAAAAAAAGAATTAAGTGATGAAATTAAATATATAGTTTTAGTCTCTAAAAAATGCCTCTGAAATATTAAGCTAATTGAGATCTTTATTAATCTAAAAATAACTTTAAAGTCATTAAATCTAATAGGCTCCAAGTAAGTAATCATAGAAATACTTTCTGAAATATTCTTTATTTGACTCTTTAGAAAAAGAACCATAAATAGTCTTTTAAAATCAATAAAAGAATATATAATTTTAACTGATTTATATTCTTTTTTATTCTGTTTGTATTTTTGCAATATATTCGAAATAGACTCTTTTATGTATTTTAATTTTGAATTTGAATTCAAAATATATCTTTTATTAGGGAAAGATAATTTTTTCAAATATTGTCTAGAAGGATGATAATAATCATTCTTGTTAGAAAGATGAAATAAGAGGATATCTGAATCAATAGACAGTTCTTCAATTATCCCCTCCTTATGTGAGCTTGGAGAATTATCAAATATTATTATTAGATTATTATCTTTCATATTGATATAAACTACTTTGAAATTTTAACCTATACCAATATTCCAAAGATTAATATTTGTTTTAAGAACTTCTTCTTTATTTACTATAGACCTTGTATCAAAAACCCATGCTGGATGTCTCATTAATCGGGATATTTTTTCCCAATCCAGTTTGGAATATTCTTCCCACTCAGTTACAACTATAATTGCATCAGCGTCAATAAAAGCATCATATATATCATCAACTTTTTCAAAAGAAAACTTAGAAAATTCAGATTCAAAAGATGTATTAACTTCATTATTGAGCACTTTTTCTAGCTCAATTGAAATTTGTTTTTCGGATACCTGAGGATCATGGATCTTTAGATCAGCCCCTTCAATTAACAAATTTTTAGAAATAGTTATTGCTGATGATTCTCTTGTATCATTAGTATTTGCTTTAAATGCAAATCCAAGCAACACTATTTTCTTCTCTGCAAGAGTTCCGAAGAGCTTATTTACAACAATTTCAGTAATACGATTTTGATTCCAAGAATTTAAATTAACAACACTTTCCCAATAATTAGAAATATTTTCTAATCCAAAAAACCTACAAAGATAAACTAAATTTAGAATGTCTTTTTTAAAACAACTACCTCCAAACCCAGGCCCAGATTTAAGAAATTTATTACCAATTCTTGTATCTGTACCTATAGCAAGAGATACTTCATTTACATCAGCACCTGTAGCTTCACAAATTGCAGCTACTGAATTAATAGAAGTAATGCGTTGAGCCAAGAATGCATTGGCTGTTAATTTAGATAATTCACTACTCCAAAGATTTGTTCTAATAATTTTCTTATCATCTACCCAATTCTTATAGATACCAGCAAGAGTTTCAATCGCTTTTTCATCTTCTCCACCAATTAGTACTCGATCTGGATTTTCTAAATCATTTATAGCTGTACCCTCTGCGAGAAATTCGGGGTTAGATAATACTGCAAAGGATTTTCCTTTATTATCTTCTTTTTTTGATGGCGAATTTAATATAGTTTTTATAGTAGATGCTGTTCTTACAGGTAAAGTACTTTTCTCAATAACAATGGTATGCCCATTAGAGGCATCAGCCACTTGCCTCGCACATTTTTCAATCCATCTTAAATCACTTGCTCTTCCAGAACCAATACCAGAAGTCTTTGTTGGAGTATTTACAGATAGAAACACCATATCAGAGTCAGATATGTTTTCTTCAATATCGGTCGTAAAAAAAAGATTTTTACCCCTTGTTCTTAAGATGATTTCTTCAAGTCCTGGTTCAAAAACAGGGAAGTCTTTTGGATTTTCCGAATTCCAATCTTTTATACGATTTTTATTTAAATCAAGTACATAAACTTGAATATGAGGGCACTTATCTGCAATTACTGCCATTGTTGGTCCTCCTACATATCCAGCTCCAATACACGAAATTTTAAAACAATTTTTTTTAATTTTTATTTCTTTCATTTTTTGAGTATGTTTTGGAAGTAATTTATGGTTTTATTTAAACCCTCATCAATTTTAATCTTTGGTTCCCATCCCAATTCCCTTTGGGCAACTCCTATATCTGGCTTTCTTTGCATAGGATCATCTGCAGGTAATTTTTTATAAACAACCTTTAATTCAGGGTTTATTTTATTAATAATAATTTTTGCAAGTTGCTTTATAGTAAATTCTTCTGGATTGCCTATATTAACGGGTCCAAGGAAATTACTATTCATTAATTTCATCATGCCATCAATTAGATCATCTACGTAGCAAAAACTTCGAGTCTGCATACCATCACCATAAATAGTTAAGTCTTGTTTTTTTAAAGCCTGAACTATGAAATTACTAACAACTCTCCCATCATTTGACAACATTCTTGGGCCGTAAGTATTAAATATTCTCATAACCCTTATATCAATTCCATGCATCCTCTCATAATCAAAGGTAAGTGTTTCTGCAATCCTTTTCCCTTCGTCATAGCAAGCCCTTATTCCTATTGGATTAACTGAGCCTTTATAGTCTTCAGATTGAGGATTAACTTCAGGATCACCATAAACTTCACTTGTAGATGCCAATAAAAATTTTGCATTCATTTTTTTCGCTAGACCTAACATGTTGAGTGTACCCAGAAAGCTGGTTTTAGCTGTTTTTATTGGATCCTTCTGGTAAAAAACGGGGGAGGCAGGACAAGCTAAATGCCAAATTCTATCTACCTCAAGTGTTATCGGTTGAATAATATCATGTTTAATTAATTCGAAATTTTTATTGTTTAACCATCTACTATTATTTAAATTATTTCCAGTAAAGAAGTTATCTAAGATAATAACTTTTTCACCTTTATCCATTAATTCGTCGACCAAATGGGAACCTAAAAATCCTGAACCTCCGGTAACTAAATTTCTCACTCTTTCTAACTTAAAATCCTCATTATGTAATATTAATATAGAAAGTTTTATAAAAAGATATTGGTTAGTTTTGTTAATCTAATTAAATGAAATTAAACAAATTTAAGACTATAAAGTGAGCTCCTCAGGCTTCCCATCAAAAACTATATATCCATCTTTAAACTTAATAATTCTATCAAAATTCTTTAATGTAGACTCTCGATGAGTAATCATTATGCAAGTTTGTTCTTTATCTCTTGTAAGAATCATATTTAATATCTTCTCTTCTGTTTTGCTATCAAGAGCACTTGTCGCCTCATCAAGTATTAAAATCTTAGGATCGTTATATAAAGCTCTTGCTATACCTAATCTTTGCCTTTGACCGCCACTAAGGTTAATCCCTCTTTCCCCAACAATGTAACTATAACCTTTATTTTGTTTTTTGATGAAATTTGTTAATTGACTATTAATTACAGCTTTTTTAATTTTTTTTATATCAATTACGTTCTTTTCTAACCCAAAAGCGATATTTTTTAAAATATTATCATCTGCCAAAAAAACTTCTTGTGGGACATGTGATAAATTCTTTTGCCAGCTTTCGATATTACTCTTTTTTGAATATAAATTGACATCATCAATAAAAACATCTCCTTTAGTTGGCTTTAGAAGTCCTATCAAAATGTCTATAAAGGTACTTTTACCGCTACCAGTTATGCCTACAATTCCAACAGATTCTCCGCGTTTTATTTCGATATTAATTCCTTTTAGAGAAAATTCGGACTTTTTGTCATAACGAAAACTTACATCATTAAATTTTATATAGTTAGAAAATTTTAGAGATTTTTTAGACAAGTATTTATTTCCTAAATTTTCATTTTCTTCAAGAAAACCAAGCAAATAATCTAAAGAATACATATTTGTTCTTACTTGGGAATAATTTAAGTAAAAATTCTGAGCTAGAGGAAGAACTTTTTGTAACCCGAAAGCAAGAGAAGCAATAAATGGTAAGACTTCTATTATAGAATCTGTATCATTTAAAAGAATCCCAAATAATAAAATTGAAGCTATACCGATAGCTTCAACCATATAACGTGGAAATGCTAAGTAAATATTAATTCTTTTTAAAAACCCTTTTATAGTTTTTGTACTATTTAATATTTGATTAATAAAATAATCCTGACTTTTATTTAAAATTATATCTTTGATTGAACCAATAGATTCTTGAACCAATTTGATATTTCTTCTTGACTCTTGACTTTCATATTTTCCTAAAAAGTATAACTTTTTGTTGAAAAAACTTATTATCACATAGTAAATAATTAACGTAAATAAAAGTATATTAAAAGTTACTTTAAAATTGCTTATCAATAGTGTAGCGATAATAATAGTGGTCATAAATAATGACGAAAAAATATTAATTACTGACTTCATAGTTGTAACTGCTTGATCAATATATCTAGTAGTTAATATTAAAAATTCACTTGAATTTTTTTTCAAAAAATATATATACGGTTTGCTAAATATATTGACATAAGCTTTTTTCGTATAATAAAGAGCTACATTTTCAGCAAATGTTTCTGTCCAATAAAGAGTAATTAGTTTAAATAAAGCAGAAAAGAATACGCAAAAAGCAAATATAACGCAGATAATTAATAGCAAATTACTGTTTGTGGCGTTTGGAAATAAAAAGTAAATAATTCTTACTATGAAATATTTATTTAAATTTTCAACATTACTTAAATTTGAAATTAATGGTGATAACGCCTTTAATGAAATCAAATCAAAAGCAGAAGAAATTATTACCGATAATGTTATATATAGAATCTTTATCCGATCAGAACCAGTAATAGATTGGACGATTTTTATTATTGTAGATTTAGTTGCCAAGAAATCTTTCTTTTTATCCGTCATATATTTTCAAACTCTTATTTTGCCATCACTATAGTTTTTTATGAATACATCAACTGTCTTTTTTATCCCATCACTTAGTTTTATTTTTGGTTGCCAGCCCAAGTTCTGAATCCTTGTAATATCCAACTGTTTCTTTGGTGTTCCATCAGGCTTTGATTTGTCCCAATTAATTTTTCCTTTAAATCCTATTGTTTTGGCAATTAATTCAGCAAGTTCTATTATTTTTAAATCTTTACCTGTTCCTACATTTAGAAAATTAAGACTATTGGAATATTTGTCTTTTGGAGATTCGACTGTATCTGGATCAAATCTTTCTAAAGAATAAACACAAGCATCTCCCAAATCATCAACATGAAGAAATTCCCTTAGAGGTTGGCCAGTTCCCCAACAAATTACTTCTTTTTTATTATTAACATATGCATCATAAAATTTACGTATCAAGGCAGGCAAGACATGGGAGTTTTCTAAATCATAATTGTCACCTGGGCCATAAAGATTTGTCGGCATTAAGGAAAACGCATCGAATCCATATTGTTTTCTTAAAGCTTGGCATAATTTTATTCCAGATATTTTTGCTACTGCATACCATTCATTAGTTGGCTCCAAATATCCACTTAAAAGGGACTCCTCTTTAATAGGTTGAGAAGCATATTTTGGATAAATACAGCTACTACCTAAAAATAATAATCTCTTTACTCCATTTAACCATGCTGTTTCAATAATATTATTTTGAATTTTTAAATTTTCAAGAAGAAACTCGCTTGGGAAATTATAATTTGCAGCAATCCCTCCAACTTTAGCCGCTGCAATAATTACAACATTAGGTTTATGTTTACTAAACCATGATTTAACTTGCTCTAATGATGTCAAATCTAATTTGTCCCGACTTTCAGTTAATATTTTTTTGTAACCTGATTTCTTGAGTGATCTTACTACTGCGCTGCCAACCATTCCATTATGGCCAGCGACAAAAAATGTATCATCATAATTAATCATTTTTCTATATGAATATCATTTCTTAGTTGGAGGATTTTCAAGGAAATTTTTTACAGTAAATCCCTCTTTCTTGAGATAGGACTCTTTTATAGCATCTTTTTTATCTACTTCAACCATCTCTTTGATCAATGCCTCTAAAGAAATGGTTGGGGTCCAACCAAGTTTTTCCTTTGCTTTTGAGGGGTCACCAAGAAGAGTTTGGACTTCTGTAGGTCTAAAGTATCTTTCATCTATTCTTATTACAACTTGACCGTTATCAGCCCTTCTTCCAATCTCCTGTATATTATCCCCTTCCCAAATAATCCCTGGTCCGTTTTCAGCTTTGTTCCATCCTAAAGCGAGTGCGGTAAGTTCTATAAATTTCCTAACAGTTTCCTGCCTACCTGTAGCTATTACAAAATCTTCAGGTGTAGATTGCTGAAGCATTCTCCATTGCATTTCAACATAGTCTTTAGCATGACCCCAATCTCTTAAAGAATCCAAATTACCCATATATATACATTCTTCTAATCCTTCATCTATTCTTGATAGACCTCTAGTTATTTTTCTTGTAACAAATGTCTCCCCCCTTCTTGGACTTTCATGATTAAATAAAATACCGTTACAAGCATATAAGCCATAAGCCTCTCTATAATTAACAACTATCCAATATGCATATAATTTTGAAACAGCATATGGACTTCTTGGGTAAAAAGGAGTCGTCTCTTTTTGAGGGACCTCTTGAACTAATCCATATAGTTCACTTGTGCTTGCTTGATAAAATTTTGTATGTTTTGTAAGATTTAATATTTTAATTGCTTCTAATATCCTCAAAGTACCCAAAGCATCGGAGTTAGCGGTGTATTCTGGAGATTCAAAGCTTACGGCAACATGACTTTGCGCTCCGAGATTATAAATTTCATCAGGTTTTATTTGTTGAATTATTCTTATTAAATTACAACTATCAGTTAAGTCACCATAGTGCAAAATAAATTTAGCATTATCTTCATGGGGATCTTGATATAGATGATCTATTCTTTCAGTATTAAAACTGCTTGATCTTCTTTTTATACCATGAACTTCATAACCTTTCTCGAGCAATAATTCACATAAATAACTCCCGTCTTGTCCAGTAATTCCAGTAATTAAAGCTACTTTCTTTTGAAAATTAGAATTATTTACGTAACGCTTCATAATATAAATAAAGACTTATATATTTAATCCAAAGAAATTTTTTATGAATTAATTTAACTAGTCCAATATATCATAAAGAGCCTTTATCCCCATGAAAGGTCTTGTGATTTCACTGATGATTGTACTTGTAACCTTGAGTCCACTATTACCGACAATAACAACATCTCCATTCTTCAAGATTGGATTTTTGTAACTGCCTTTTGGGCTACTTTTACTAAATCTGAAACTTCTTTTGTCTATTAAACCTTCATCAGAATATCTTAAAAAGTTAACCTTCCCACTTAGTGGTTTAATCCCACCCTTCATTAATATAGCTTCATTAAGGCTTGAAGATTTATTGATTCTTATATTACCAGGACTTTGAACACTTCCTGCGACTATTACGTTTACGAACCGAGGATTAAGATTAGTTCTAACTGCTCTACTTAATTGTGCTGTTAAGTCAATATCACTTTTGGGGATTTTTATTATATCACCATCATAAATTCTAATATTGTTTTCACCACTCCCTGTTTCAATTACATCTAAAAAATCTACTTTTGCACTTATTTTACCACCGCCATTAGTTAAATTATTTTTTCTAATAATACTTATATTTGAAAGATCAGCATAAGAAGTTATCCCTCCAGCCGTATAAATAGCATCATAGAGTCTAGGATAAAGTCCAGAAACACCTGAGGATTTTTTTATATCCCCTGAAGTTTTTATGTTACTGAGATCAACATTATTATCAATAGCTTCACTAATCTCTCTATCTAAGCGTCCATCAGGATTAATAGTCCCTGGCAATGCATATAAGCCAGGATTATTAACTTCCCCGTCAACGTAAATACTTATATTTCTGTACTCGATAACTTCAACAGTAATGACTGGATCTATGAAAAATTCCTGATATTTTTTATTTAATAAATAAGATAACTCTTCAACAGTTAATCCCTCAACAAAGATATCTTTTAATCTAGGAATATTAACTGTGCCATCACCTTTAACAAAAAAAGTATCTGGAATATTTCTTTTAAAGTTTTTTCCTAAATCTTTGCTATTTTGGTTTTCTAAAGTAAATTGAATTGAATTAATTCTTAAAACATCTCCAGGACCAATAATATATTTAGTAGATTTCTTTTGATTTAGATATTCAAGGTTTAACTCTTCAAATTTTTCATCAGAGAATACCTTTTGAAAATTCATAAAGAAAATTGCAAAAATTATAAAAGTAAACTTTAAGATTTTTGGTTTAAAAAGCAGATTCATATTAAAGTAATTAGGTTATTTTAAAATTATTTAGAAAATCATTTTCTATTTTTTCAAGATTGATAATTCCCTTAATTCTAATTCCTAATAAATTAATTCTTTTATTTACTTCATATAAATCTTTGTAAGTGACATTAGATAAATTTGTAAGAATTATATTTATACAATTTTCATCAACAAAGGATATCTCTTCTCTGAAAAATAAATTATAACTATCAGCGTATTTTTCAAATTTATCTTTTATTGAAACTTTTAATTTCGAATCAAAGTTTCCCAATAATATGAATGATATTTTTCTATTTTTTTCTTTACTCAAAATTCCATTATATAAAAAGCTTAGTTGATTATCCCAACTTTGAATATTATTTAAATCTAAATCCAATAAACTTTTTAAATTAAGTATTTCAAATATAATATCTTTATGATAGATAAGGCCTTTTTTCTTCTCTAATAAATAAGAAATTAGCACTGATAATGAAAATCCTAAAAATAGTATTGGTGGTATTTCATTAATTTTTTTTGGAGCGACAGGATAATCATAAGTATTTGGTAATGTAATAATTTCCCAGGGGGTTGGAGATTCAGCTTTTTTCAAGGCAAGAGATCTCTTTTGAATAAGTAATTGACCAAGAGTAATTTCATCTCTTATTGACATTTTATGAAGTTCCTTAAATTGATTAATTAACTTATATTCTTTTGAACTTATTCCAGTATTACTTCTTTTATTATCTATGAATGATATTAAATATTTTTCAGTTTGTTTTTTTATAATTTCCTCTAGGTTTGAAATTCTTTTTGCAAGACTTTTTATCATATCATCATTAGACTTAAAATATTTGTCATAAGTTCCAGCTGAGAACTTAAGGGCATCATAATCCTGTAGCAGCTTAAAATAATTTGAAGGGAAAATTCTTGCTTTATTTGCAGCCATAGCTGCCGTACCATTTAAACTAATTTTACTATCTTGAGAATATTCTTTAGTTAATGAGGATCTTAAATTATTAAAATTATTCTTATTTTTATTGAAAGTTTCTAATAAATTAATTGCATAATTTAACTCAGAAATATTTGTTTTTTCACGCATTTCAGTTGTTGTTGTTAGAGAAAATAAATTGGTTGGATCAGGACCCACATTTTGACTATTTTTTACTAATACTAAATTATGTTGCAATCCAAATTCGTTTGCATTTAGAGCAGATTCATTAACTTTTTTCTTATATATTTCAATTTGAGTATCTAAATATTTTTGCGTTTTAGAAACAATTCTATTTTGATCTCTAACAGAATAAATTTGGTATTCATCTGAAATCTTTTCTAAGACTTCAGCTATTAGATTCTTATTTTTATCTTTGTAAGATACTTCTATAATAGTTGTATCAGGAACCAACTCAATACCAACTGATTTTTCCCATTCAACAAATTTCCAATTTGAAGTATTTATACCTTTTTTCCTTTTTTCTTCCTTTACAAATTCATAAATTGGCATCAAAACTGAAGGACTTTTTAGAATAACTAAATCATTTTCTACTCCACCTTTATTTTTACCAATAAAGTTCATTGCAATTCTATTATTGTTATTAAGGAAATTACCTAAAGAAGATGAACTAGATTTATCATCAGATGCAAGTACAATAGTAAATTCTCCTTTCCATACTTTGTCCATTGAATTTACTTTTATAAACCCAAAAATTATTGAGATAAAGGAAAGTATAAGAATTAAATATTTATTTCTTAAAAAAAATTTAAATATATGTCTAATATTTATCTTAATTTCAGCATTACTATCTACTGAATTAGATTCAGCACTCATGAATTTTTATTAATGAAATTAAATTTAATTGTATCATAGAGAAATATTCAAATAACTATATAGAAATGCATATTAAATTATTAGTTTTTTATTTTTCTTATAAGTAAAGGATATTATTAATACTCTAAAAAGAAATAAATTAAGCTTTTCGCTCAAAATGACAGCATTGATTAAGAACAAGCAATTTAAAAACAAAGAATTAATTAATTTAATTTAAAATTTCAACTAACTGATTCTCAAGAGAATTCAAATCGACATAAAGTGATGCGTTCATTACCTCAGTATTTTTAAGATTGACGGCATTTAAATAATAATAATTATGTTCTAGAGCAGACGCCATAGAAAAATAACAATTATTACCTACATCATCCTTTTGACGAATCTCTAATATATTTGAATTAGATTTCATAAACATCATATTTGTTAAACCTGCACCATGTATTGCAATCAATGTTTTGCAATTAGAAAAAATATTAAATTGTTCTTTAACAGATAAACCTAAAGTTGAAATTACTCGTATTTTAAATTTTCTAAAGATTTTGATACATTCTTCCTCATTAGAGATATTTCTAATATTTGTATTAGCTATTCTTGAATTATCTTTTCTGGAAATATATATAATTTCTTGTTTATCTTTTAGGGTAAAATTACAAGATTGATAAAATTTAGATCTAAGGTTTCTTATTAAATGAGCCCTTTGATTTCCTGGATTAAGACTGGCATCAGAAATTATCTCCAACTTAGAGAAGCAGTATTTTGATTTATTATTAAGGATAGTATATTTAATATCTAAAATATTCAATGTCTCCTCAACAAATGGAGCTTTTTTAAAAAATGAACTAGGAATACAAATATTATTTTCTTTTTTATTAGATTCATAGTAAAACAAAACAAGAGGAAGAAAATCATGATTCCAATGAAAATAGTTTGTCCAACTCCAATTTGCAGTTATCAATCCTCCTTTCTTAATGTTGATTGAATTCAAATTTTTTAACTGATATATTCTTACAAAATCAACCATTGTTCTTAAACCTATCCCTGAGATGTATTTAAAAAGTTGTAATTTAATTTTCATCAAGTAGCTTATAACGAATTTGAAATATCTAAAAAAACGTAATTTTTTTCTATTATCTTTAATTTGTTTTAAGTAAGAATTTATATACTTTATGTTATGACTTTGAAAAATAGGGCTGATATTTTTAAATTTATAATCATAAAAATTTCTTTTAAAATACAACGCCTTTTCATATTTAATACACACAATAGCTTTATAAAATCTTATAAACTCTCTTTCAAAAAGGTAATTATCTGAAATAACAAAATTTGCTGGTTTTTTTCGAATTTCTTCAATTTCTTTTAAAAATAGCTCACGTTGCATTCTGATCAATAATCCTAAAACATTATAGATCACTATTGTAAAATAGAGTTTAATTTATCTATGATTATGAAAGTTATACATAGCAATTTTAGTAATAATAAAAGCGGAGCAGCTCGAGCAGCATATCGAATAGACAAATCATTAAACCAGTTTTGGAAGAGTAGTGGGGACTTAGATTCTTTGATTCAAGTAATAAATAAGAATATTTACTTTTACACAGTAGATGGTTTACCTCATAGAGGTAATAAGAAATATTATTTATTTCTGCTACCTTATTAAGCAAAGATATATCGTAGAAAATAAATCATGAGAAATATTCTTGTTACTGGTGGGTCAGGATATATTGGTTCACATACCGTACGTGAATTACTAAAAAATGGCTTTAACGCCTTAGTTTTAGATAATTTTCGTTACGGCAACAGGGATATATTAGAAAATGTTTTAAGGGTACCTTACGTAGTTGGTCAAATTGGGGATAAAAAGTTATTAGATCTTATATTATCTGGGAATCATCCTATTAATAAAGGAAAAGAAATTGATGCCATTATCCATTTTGCAGCATATATAGACGTTAATGAATCTTGGGAAGACCCTGCTAAATACTACAACAATAATTTTATTGAAACTTTTAATTTATTAGAAACAATTTTAAGTCCCAACCATAAAAGAATTAATGCTAATAAGACAAATAATTTAATACCAATTGTATTTAGTTCTTCTTGTGCTACTTATGGCATTCCCAAGGAAAATGAAATCCCTATATCTGAGAATATCCCTCAAAATCCAATCAATCCATACGGTAGAAGCAAACTTATGACTGAGCAGATACTTTCTGACTTTTTTAAAGCTTATGGTTTATCATCAGTTTCATTAAGATATTTCAATGCTGCTGGGGCAGATCCAAATAGTGACCTTGGTGAAAATAGAAAACTAGAAACTCATCTTATTCCTTTAACTCTAGACGCTTTATCTGGGAACAAAGAATATATAAATATCTATGGGAATGATTATCCGACACCTGATGGCACTTGTATTAGAGACTATATACATATAACTGATCTAGCAAAAGCACATGTAAAAGCGTTAGACTTTATAAGCAATTCTGGCGGATGTAAATTTTATAATTTAGGTACAGGAAAAGGTTATTCAGTTCGAGAGGTTATTGAGGTAGCAAAAAAAATAACAGGTCTAGAACTTGTTGTTAATGAAACATTAAGAAGAGATGGGGATCCTCCTATTTTAGTCGCATCATCAGAAAAAGCATACAAAGAATTAAAATGGAAGCCAATCTATTCAGACATCGAAACTATAATTAAGCATGCTTGGCTTTGGCATAAATTTAAAAATAATTTATAAAAGTTGAAATTTAATTTCTAAATTCAAGGGAAAATTTTTTTGACTATATAATTGTAATTTCTTGATAATTTTTTAAATATTCTTATAAATATATTTGGATAATTAAAGTATTTATTAACTTTTCTCAAATAAAATCTCTCTTCTTTGATCTTTATAGGGAAATATATTTCGCGGGATTTGTTTAATTGTTGAGATGAAATTTCTGCATTTTTTGAGCAATTTTCACCTGAACCATCAAAACCAAAATTATTAGAAAAAGTTTTTACAGGATTTAAACATAAACCATTATTTAAAAAAATATGAGAATACCAAAAAATTGCCCAAGTTTGCTTATCTGAAGCAGCATTTTTTTCAATTTGAGACCAAAATATATCATGATTGCCATTCAAATTAAATTCATTAATCATTGAAGAGGAAAATATATCCTTTAAGTAATATGGATCTAGAAAAAACTTCCCCTCTCTAAAAGAAATCCATCTATCTCTCCAAGTTCCCCACCCCCAGCAGAACA
>CACBBI010000010.1 GCA_902537445.1 uncultured Prochlorococcus sp. | reverse complement strand
AAATCTTTAGGGGGATTTTCCCAAGTTTTATAAAAAGATGCTGGAAAAATTGATGGTTGAGCATTAATATCCCACAAAAAAGTTCTCAAAATTAATGAACAAAAAATGCTCATACCAATTGTAAAAAATCTATCATTAAGAGTCCTGCCAAATCTAAGCCCTTTTACAAAGACTTTTTTATTACTTCCTAAAAACAAATTCTTACCTTTTAATATATCTTGTGGATCAGTTTGCAAATCTGCATGAGTCCAAGAAAGAAAATCTCCTGTTGCTATTTCTAAACCTCTTAGAATACCGTTACCATAACCTTCATTTTTATCTAATTTAATGTATTTTAGATTTTTATACTTTAAATTATATTTTTTAATAGTTTCTAAACTTTTGTCTGTTGATCCATTTTCAACAATCACTACTTCAAATAAATTATCATTTAAAACTTTCTTTAACTTTGCAAAAAGATGATTTAAATTTTTGTTTTCATTATAGCAAGGAATTATTAGTGAGAATTTCATTTTTCTGAATAGTTTTTTCTACTTAGTTTTTACTCAATTAATTTTGTTTATAAATATGGTAGTTTGCTTTACTAAAACATTCCTGCCAATAATTAAACGTTTTCAATTCATTAGGAGTTCCCCAACATAAGTAAAAATCAACTTCGAAGAAAGCTACTTTATATCCAATATCAATTGCATGATTGATGCAACTATCAACATAAAATTCATTATTAACTTTATCATTACAAGCTATTAATTGATTAGCTATTTCTTTAAAAATTGAAGATTTTTTAAAATAAAAAGTCCCAGTTACAATAGGATCTTTAAATTTATCTTTAAAAATTTCTTTTACATGAATTTTTTTTATAATTTTATTTTCTTCCTCTATCCACCCAAACATTTTAGGATTTCTTATAGCACCAGGATATTCTCTACATCCCCAAACCAAAATATCAATTGAATCATCATTAATAAAATCTTTAAAGAGGTTAAAGTCATATATCAAGCCATTATCACATGCGCTTATTAATAGGGGTTTATTTAAATCAATATTTTCTAAACCTAATAAACACGTATGTGCCTGACCATTAGTTTTGTTGTTTAAGAGCTGAGTACTTGCCTCAGGATATGCATCCTTTAATTTCTTAGTTATAAGATCCAATTTTTGCATATCTTTTCTGAAAATAAATTTCTTTATTTTTGTATTAGGTAAATCATCTACGGCATTAAAAAGCATTGGCCTATTAGATAATTTAATAAGAGGTTTAGGATCTGAAAAACCTTGATCAGCGAATCTTTTCCCTTCTCCAGCGCAAGGCATTAATAATGTTGTATTATCCAAAAACCTATTTTCATTATTGTTTCTTTTAGCTGCAGCTTTAAATAAATTTGAATACCAATTATATTCCTTTAAATCTTCAGGGGTACCCCATTGCATAAAATAATCTAAGTTAAAAGTAGTCAATTTTAATTTATCTTCTATCATAGGTTTGAAACTCATTGAAACATAGTATTCACCATTTACATTTAAATCTTTTTCTATAGTTTTTTTAAAATATTTTTCCATTAATTTTGCAGATTTAAAAAAATAAGTTCCACTTGATGCATGCTCTCCCATAGGATTAGGAGTAAATGGCTTTTTTTCTTGAATATCTACAATATTAGAGTCTTTAAGTTTTAAATATGCATAATTTGTACTGCCAAGCATATGAGGATGAAAACCCGTATAAGTTACAATGCATCCATCGCATTCTGAAGATTGGGTATGTTCCTTAAACTTTTTAAAATCCCAAATACAATTGAAATCACAATAATTAACTATAGTTGGAGCATCAGGATCAAAGAATTGGATTGATTTTAAGACTGCATGTATAGGACCTTTTTTATGTTGATCAATTGGAATAATTTTGCAATTAGAGCTTATATTCTTCAATTTATTTTTTAAGTCTAAAGTAGGGTTTTCTAAATGGTTTTTATTACATATAAAAAATATTGATTTTATACCAGGAAACATATTTACAACATGAGAAATGATTTCCTGTTTTTCAACCTCTATTAATGGTTTTGGGACTGTGTAGCCAGCCTTAAGGAATCTTTCACCTAGACCGGACATCGGGATAATAAGTTGCATTTATATTCTAGAGTTTAAACTTAATCTGTAATTTTCAGAATTAGATTTTTCCAATTGAAGTTCATCATTAAGACTAAGATAATTAATCTTTGAATTATTTGGTATTTTTGCAACAATTTTTGATAAGGCTAAAACTAATTCTTCAGCCTCATAACTTATATTTTCAGGTACTAATATACCTGCATGGGGGACGATAACAAGAGGTAATTTTTGTTCAATTGTACTGTTTTTAATAATTTCTTCAAGTTCATTTTTTGTATTAATAACAAAAGTTCTTCTCCCAAGAAAAACAACATGATCTGGATATAGAGAGCCAGAAGATGCAATTTTAATCGTATGCTCAGAAAAAGCTAATTCATGAGCATTATTATATCTTGTAGGTCTAAAACAAGTACCACTTGCTATCTTATTTAACTTTTTTAAATTTTCTTTCTTGCTTTCGCGGATAGGAAAATCAAGTTTTTTTGATACTAAATAAGTTAAATTTAATGCCGTATCAATATCATCTGCACAAACAACTAATCCATGATTTGATAAAAAAATAATTTCTGGTTTATCTTCTTTTAAAACTTTTTTTATTTCATTTGCCAATGGAATTCCAGGAGTCTTATATTGAATAATTTTATATTTTAAATCATTGAAGATTTTAGAAATTTTAAATTGGCATTGATTCTGAACTAATAAGCTAATAGTATTTAAACAATGTGTATGAAATATATATTTATTAGGCAAAATCGCATGCATGTTTGTTTCCATTGAAGGCCTTTTACCTAAAGATTTATCCCAAGTATCTTCTAAGGGATTCTTCAAATTTTGTTTTATAGATTCTCTAAGTTTTTTTAGATTTACCTTCACAAAAATATCCTTTTGCAAAGAATCTTTCAGCTTATAACCAGATGCTTTAATAAACATAGAGTCATCATTTTTAAATGAGGTATTACCTCCAGCGCCCTGAATTAAATTAAAATTTCTTCCAATTTCTTCTGATGCTTTTAGAAAAGACTCATCCATAATTATAATTAACTTATTAAAATCTTATCAAAAGGTTTAATTTAATTGAAAAAATAATAAATATTACACTTGAAATTATTAAAGTAATAATAAATAAAAGATTAGTTTTATAAATTCAAATCATTTAGAATTTAATATATTCCATTAAAAGTATGTAAAATTTAAATTTAAAAACCTACCAAAAATATTTTTTACAACTAATGTAATGTAAAAATAAAAAAGCTTTTTCACGAATCTAGAAATAGATTTGATTAAAAATTTAATGCCTTAAATGAAAATCTCGATAAGTAATCTTCAAATAAAAAAGCCTTCACCTTTTTTCTATCTAACTTTATTAATCTCAATTTTATTTTGGTTAGTGATAGGAGATCCAACATGGAGACATATTGATGATTATGGACCATTAAAGGCACTTTTTGATGCATCTAGTTCAAAAGATTATCTGAGACTTTCAATCTTAGGATGGGGTTCTTATCCTCCTATTCATCAATATTTTACATTTTTTTCATATATCTTTAAAACATTAGGCATTGATGCAATAAGAAATATATGCCTATTTCTCTCATTATTCTCATTAACTATTTCATCATTTTTAACATATTCAATATGTTCTCTTTTGAAGCAGAAATCTAGAAATTTTAATACAAATAATTACTTTATAGAAATCCTGAGTGTTTTATTTAATTTGTTAAGTCCACAAATTTTTTTACACTCTAACTCAAATATGCCATATAATTTGGCAACTATAACAATACAATTAATAATCCTTTTAATGTTAGTTATTATCAATAACAAAGACTTTGAGGTTATATCAGGCGAATATTTATTTCTTAAAAAAAATTATTTAATATTGTTCACAATATTTAGCTTAATTTTAACTTTTCAATCTACCATAATTGTTTTTGCATTTGTTTCTACAATATTAATTTATGCCTATTTATCAAAAATCAAACTAGAGCCAAAGAAGATTTTTAATCCAATGTTTATATTAGTAAAATATAATTTATTATTTAAATCAGTAGGAAATAAATTCTTTAGACGATTAGTATATTTCTCATTAACTTTTTTTATATTAACTTATCTATTTAAATTTTCATTAATGGCTTTTATTTTTAAATCTGCGCCGGGTTTTTGGGCCAAAGGAATAAACGATGTCTATGATATTTCGAATTTTTTGAATGAGCCATTTAATATTATAAATAAATTAATTTTCAGTATTAAATCTATAATCACTCAATCTCTATACCCTTTCAGAATATCTCAAGTTGAAGTTTCATTTTTTTACCTAGGATTATTTGTATTTGCATACATTAAGATGTGTAGGGGAAATTTACTAACAAAGTATTTTGCTCTTTATTCAATCTTTTGTATTATCACGACTATTGGATTATCTTTATCAGGAAAATTTATATTAGCTCCGACTCGTCATACAATATTTCTTTATCCTCTTTTTTGGATCCCTATAATAATTACTACTGAAAAATTGTTCATAAGATATAAAAATCAGTTTTATAAATTAATTATTATTGTATTATTATTTAATTTTTATTTTTTAGGTTCTTATTTTTCAATGAAAGAAATAAGTTACACCCAAGCTGATAATAATAATTTAATAAATTTGCTTAAGGAGTCTGATTTTTATGCACCTAATAGATATACTCTTTTTTCTGGTGATTTATCTTTATACAGTACCGAACTTAATAAATTAATCAAAGAGAAGAGCTGTAATAAAAAAAGTATAAGCAAATTAGATGAATTTAAAATATTTGTTTATAGTCACAGAACTCCGTTTATTGGAGACGAAAAACAAATAAACCATTTAGTTGAAAAAAATAAAGAATGTTTTTTAGAAAATTCCAAAATCTCAGTTTTGAAGAAAATTGAAAAAAAGAACGTTAAAGATATAGAACAAAATAATCTAATATTTAATGGAGGATCTAGTTTATATGCTTATATTTTGCGAGTGAAAAATAGGTGATTAGATCAGGATTTGGTTCATAACATCTTCAACCAAATATATAGTATTCAATTAATGATAATATATTAAGAGTCTTTTAAAGATAAAGAAATAATATTAATAATTTTAATCATGAAATATAAATTTTTCAGATTTAAATTTTTAACAATTTTTATTTTACTATTAAATATTGAATCTATAGCTCAAGAGACCACAAAGGATCGTTCAAGAATTAATTGGGAAAGAATAATTAATAATAAGAAGTTTATTGAAAAAAAGTCATTAAAGTGGGTTCCATTTGACGAAAAAGAATTTATCATTGAATATCAAAAAGAACACTTAAAAAAGAACACTAATATTTTAAAAAATGATTTTATTAATACCTATGATAATTCAATAAATCATAGAGAATTAAAGCCTTTACAAATTTCTCCCACTTTACAGATAAATAATTATCCAAAAGATGGCTATTTTTCTCATAGTTTTTCAATGAAATCATCTTTTGGTGGAGGAGAAGCTAAAGGTACCGGTAATCAAAACTATTCTTATAGATTAGATTACGGTTTAAACTCCGAAACTTTTATTTCAGCTTATATCTCCGAAGCGGATGATCCTTATTATTATTCTATAAAAAACATAGGAGAACTTCCAACAAAAAATTACTGGAGAAATTATGCCTTAAATATAAATAGAAAGATAAATTTAAATAATTCCAATAAATTAAAACTATCTATTAATAAATCAATAGAACTTTGGGAATTAGCAACAGTATACAAAAAGGAAAATCTTGATATAGGTCGTCACAGTAAAACTGAAATTATAGGTTCTTTTTCAACTCCATTAACGTACCAATTAAATGATAAAAGTAATTTTACTCTAGCTCCAAGGGTATCATTCTTACCTGCAACAATTGGTTCAAACAAAAAAATCGAAAATTTTTATGGAAACAATTTTTCACTTGGTTTTGGGACTGACTTAAAAATCAAGAAAGATTTACACTTATTAGGCTCTTATTCTTTTCAATTAGGACCAGGATATAACTCTTTTAATCAAAGTCTAGAATTCTCTAGGGAGAATATTTATAATGTTGGTTTTAAATGGGATCCAAATCCAAGATTTGACTTAAGAGCTTCGATAACCAATGCATTTGGAGAAACCCCTTCAACAGGGCACTTAACTATACCATCAGGCAATCTTCCTTTATATAAAGTAAGTCTAAAAATAAATCCAGGTTTTCCTGATTCCGTTCAAAGACCTTATACAAAAGACGTAACATCTCGCATTCACAAAGGTCACTCTGTTAATAATGCAATTTTACCTGAGCAAGGGACAAACCAAGTTGCTATAGACTTTGATGACAAAGGAAATTACTTTGGTTCATATGCATATTCATTTTCGAATTTAATGCAACTTGAAATTCTAAACATTGGTACTTATAAAAATTCTGATTTAGATAAAAATGATAAATTCCAGACCCTAAGAAATACTTTTATGGCAAAAAATAATCTTAATAATCGATTTGGTACAAAATTAAATTTTTTAAGTCCGATGAGGGGAGATTCTTTTTGGCTATCGAGCAGATTAAGTCTTGGTAGAGAACAAACAACAAATCAAGGGTATCTCTTTGGAGAATTAATAAGTACTATTGAACTGACTCCAAAGTTAGATCTAAATTTGAATCCTAAACTTACTTGGAGTGGAATAGAGACAATTTCAGGCATGGGCGTAAGTCTTAATTATGAATTAATAGAAAAAATTTACCTTATACCAGAATTTAATTATATTTTTTCAGAACAAATAAATCCTAATGCAGGTTTCATATTAAGGTATTTACCAAATGAAAATAAATCTATAGATTTCTATATAAGTAATGCAGAAGGTTCCCTAGATTTAGGACAAATGCTAACATCGAAAGATTTAAGATTTGGAATTAAAATGAACTATATCTTTTAGATTTTTGTTGTACTGCGCCAAACTGCAATCAGTTTTCCTTGAATAATAACTTGAGAAATATCTAACTTAATTGGTTCATAGGATGGGTTAGCTGCTTCTAGAATTATAAGATTTCCTTTTCTATTGAAATATTTTAAAGTTGTACCAGAACCAGGAACTAGCGCACTTACAATTGTTCCTATTCTTATTTGAGAAATTTCAGTTATTGGTTCAATTATTACAGTATCGCCATCTGCAATGCAGGCATCTATCATTGAATCTCCATTCACTGTGAGTGCAAATATATTTTTTCTATTAAGAATCGAATCAACATCTAAAGTCTCATTAACGTCACTATAAGTCTCTATTAAACCTCCAGCTGCAATTGAACCCATTATTGGAATTTGATTTTCCAAGATATCTTCAATTAATTGAAGGGTTCTAGCTTTTCCTTCTTGCCAAGAAATATATCCTTTTTCCTGAAGATGCTTTAAACGGCTTTGTATTGGAGCGGGGGATTTTAGACCCATAGCTTGCATCATTTGCCTTATTGATGGACTATGTTGAAAATCTCTCATATAATTTTTTATCCATTTGTAAAGCTCATTTTGAGCTGCCGTGAGTGAATTATCCGCAGAAGTAGCCATAGGAACAAATGTACTTTAATACATTTGTACCTCTTTAAAAGAAAAATTGCAATATTTTTATGAAATAAGGCAGGACAAAAGCGCTTGTTGAACATGCAATCTATTTTCAGATTGTTCAAAAATCCTACTATTTTTACTTTCAATTACTTCATCAGTAATTTCTTTAGATCTATAAGCAGGCAGGCAATGCAAAACAATTGCATCATTATCTGCTTTATCAACTAAATCACTATCAATAGTAAATCCATTAAATTCCTTATCTTTTTCTAATTTTTTATTTTCTTCACCCATTGATGACCAAACATCGGTATAAAGAACATTTGCACCCGAAACAGCTTTATAAGGATCATTTGTGATTTTCAACAAACTATTATTCTTATATATTTTTTTTGCTTTATTAATAATTAAAGAATTTGGTTCATAACCAACTGGGCATGCAATTCTGACTTCTACTTCCAATAAAGCACCACATAAAATTAGCGAATTAGCAACATTATTTCCATCACCAATAAAGGACAAAACTACATTTTTAAAATCAAAAAATTCCTCTTTAATTGTCATAAAATCAGCCAGAGCTTGACATGGATGTTCTAAATCTGTGAGAGCATTAATCACAGGCTTAGATGACCACTTTGCATATTCTTCCAAATCAGATTGATTAAAAGTTCTTACTGCAAGAACATCACAATACCTACTCAGCACTCTTGCTGTATCTTTAATTGGCTCGCCTCTTCCAATTTGAGAAGTGGTCGGATTTAAGTCGATTGAAGTCCCACCAAGTCTAGACATTGCAACTTGAAAACTTACTCTTGTTCTAGTTGATGATTTATCAAAAATTAAACCTAATACTTTGTTCTTAAGTTCAAAATTTAAATCATTATTTTTAAAATTTTTTGCAATTTCTAAAATATGGAAAACTTCTTCTCTTGAAATATCCAAGCTTGATAAAAAATCTTTAACTGCAAGCCTGATTGGTTTTGGCATTAATTTATATGTTGAGAATTAGATTCTACTATGCAGGCATTTTACTCTCTGCTAAGAGGTTTTTAAGATCCTCACCTTCTATAACTTCTTCTTGGAGAATTTTTTGAGAAATCGATTCAAGAAGAGGTAAATTATTCCTCAAAATATTAAGTGCTGTTTCGTGTGCATCATCAACTAAATCTCTAACCTCTTTATCTATTGCTTGAGCAGTGGCATCACTAACAGATCTTCTTGGATTGTTTCCATTTCCTAAGAACTGTCCTCCACCTTGTTTGTCATAAGCGAGGGGACCAAGAATATCACTCATCCCGAATGTACCGACCATTTGTTCTGCAATATCAGTTGCTCTTTGTAAGTCATTTGAGGCTCCAGTAGTAATCTTTCCAAAAACGACCTCTTCTGCTGACCTTCCTCCAAGAAGTGTAGCTATTTGTCCTTTTAATTCCTCTTTAGAATTCAAAAATCTTTCTTCTGTTGGCAATTGAAGAGTATAACCAAGTGCACTCATACCTCTTGGTACAATAGATATCTTGGCAACTTTTGAACCTCCTGGCATAAGATGACCAACTATTGCATGACCGACTTCGTGATAAGCAACGACTTTCTTTTCATCATCTTGCAAAACACGACTCTTCTTTTCCAAGCCAGCCACAACCCTCTCTATCGCTTCACTTAAATCTTGTTGCTCTACACTCTTTCTTTTGGCTCTGGCTGCAAGCAAAGCAGCCTCGTTTACCATGTTAGCTAAATCAGCTCCTGCAAATCCACTAGTAGCTTGCGCAATTGAATCCAAGTCTATTGAATCTGCAAGTTTAACTTTTTTTGTATATATCTCTAAAATAGTTTTTCTACCGGATAAATCTGGTCTATCTACTAAGACCTGTCTATCAAATCTTCCTGGCCTTAGAAGTGCTGCATCTAACACCTCAGGTTGGTTAGTAGCTGCAAGAACAATAACTGGCTTATCAGCTGAGGCAAATCCATCCATTTCAGTAAGCAGCTGATTCAAGGTTTGTTCTCTCTCATCATTTCCGCCAACTACACCCATGGAACCCGAACGACTTTTACCAATAGCATCTAACTCATCAATAAAAATTATGCATGGCGCTTTTTTCTTAGCTTGTTCAAATAAATCTCTAACTCTTGCTGCACCTGCTCCTACAAAAAGTTCGACAAATTCAGAACCTGAAATAATGAAGAAAGGAACTTCCGCTTCTCCTGCAACAGCCTTCGAAAGAAGTGTTTTCCCTGTTCCTGGAGGACCTACAAGAAGAACTCCTTTAGGTATCCTCGCTCCTATATCAGTATATCTTTCTGGTTTTTTCAGAAAATCAACTATTTCTGTTAATTCATCCTTGGCTTCATCAACTCCAGCCACATCAGCAAAAGTAACTTTTGATTCATCATCAGGAACATAAACTTTAGCTTTACTTTTAGTAAAGCTAAGAGCTCCTTGAGCACCTCCACCCCCCATACTTCTTCTAGCAAAGAATTGTAAAACTAGAATGAAAATTAAAGGAGGAACAACCCAACTCAAGATAGTTGAAAAGAAATTAGGTTTCTTTGGAGGAGCAGCAGCAAATTCCACCCCTTTATTTTCTAACCTTTGTGGAAGGTCCATATCAAATATTGGGGTTGTTGCTAAAACAGAAGGCGCACCTTCGTCAGCTCCATTCAACTCGTATCTAATTTGTTCTTGAGTTATATATGCACGCTTAACTTCTCCATCATTAACTTGATCTATAAATAATGAGTAAGGAACCCTAGGGATTTGCATATTTTGATTCGGGAAGAGGCTACTAAATAGAAGTAATGCACCAACTCCTATCAAAATAATATTTACAATTCCAAATCTTTTATTAGGTTGATTATCATCTTGTCTTATTGGCATGGTTGTAATCAATTTTGAACTTATTATAAACTAAACGAAGGGGTTCCGTATCTGTATTGTTTTTTTTGGGTAAGAACCGTACGGTACTTTAACCCATAGAAATTATTGTAAGAATTAGTTTTTAAATGAACTCTTAACGCATATATCATCCCCAATCAAACTAAATTGAGAATTAGTTAATTTAATAATTTCATGCATATTTTTAAATTCAAAATCACCAAAGGGATTCATACTATTTTCTCCACCTAAAATCTTTGGAGCGATAAAAGTAATAATTTCCTGAATACAATTACATTGGATAGCTGCGGTAGCAAGTCTTGGACCACATTCCCAAAGAACTTTATTGCATCCTCTTTTAGCAAGTATTTTCGAAATTAACTCTGGATTATCTGATGATACCTTTTCAACCTCAACACATTTCGGAATCCTTGTGAGGTAATTTTCATTTGCTGTAGAAGAATCATAAATAACTAAAGTTCTTGCCTTATTACAATCCCAAAGATTAGATTTTGAAGGCAGATCTAAACTTTTTGTGAAAACAACTCGTAACGGCTCAGGTTTTTTTGAACCTCTAGTAGTCAAAATTGGGTTGTCTCTTCTTAAAGTGTTTCCACCAATAATTATTGCATCAAATTCTGTTCTAAAAGTGTGAACTAATGACCTTGATTCTTCATTAGTAATCCATTTACTTTTTCCATTTTTTAAAGCTATTCTTCCATCAATACTCATTGCCCATTTAAGAACACCAAATGCCTTTTTAGTAATATTCCTATGAATAAAAGACTTATTTAAATCTAATGATTCCTTTTTACATAGTCCCAAGTGAACTTGTATTCCAGCATCTCTTAGCAACTTAATACCTTTACCAGAAACTCTTTTATCAGGGTCTTCAATAGATATATAAACCTTTTTTATACCAGAGGATATCACCTTATCTACACATGGAGGTGTTTTACCATGATGACAGCAAGGTTCAAGATTTACATACATTGATCCTTCTTTAGCCTCTTTTTTTAAATTATCAAAAGCCATTGCTTCAGCGTGGGGCATGCCAGCCTTGTAATGAAATCCTTCTGAAATAAGGTTTCCATTCTTATCAAGTATCACCGCTCCCACTCGAGGGTTAGGACTCGTTGTATTTTTGCCTAAAGAAGCCAAAAAAATTGCTCTTTTCATCCATTTTTTATGGCTTACATTTTTTTCAGACATTTCCAAAAATCAAATTCAGTTTATTGATCTCCACTCTTTAACAACAAAGGGAGGAACGGGTAACTCAGAAAAAACTCCTGACAAAGATAATCTTAATGGTCTATTTTTATCTAAATTTTTGATCAATTGATCAAGATCGAATTCTGCTGCAGCTTGTCTTCCATCATTTGCTAATTCCACATTAAGTAATGTTTTATCGTCTAAAAGCCACTCTTTTCTCCCTGATTCAACTCTCAAGTCAGTGGGATGATCAATCCTCAGATTTCCTGGATATCCTATTACTCTCAAGATCAATTTATCTTCAAAAAGAGGTGATTTATAAGCTACTAATTGCCAAGTTTCAAAGTCTAAGTCCCTTAAAAACTCACTGCTAGCATTCATTAATACTCCATTAATTTCTGTTTCTGCAAGTTCTGCAGATACTTTTAATGGGTTAAAAACAAAGGATAGTACTAAAAGTAAAGGTAATATTCTTTTTAAAAAAATATTTTTATTTGATTTTGTAATTTTCTTCATTTTCAGAATCCATCAGGGCATCAAGAGTTACAGCTGTTCTTACAATAGCTTGATATCTTTTGATTATTTTACGATTTTTTTCTATAACTCGAGATAAATTCAAAGTGTCTTTTTCAGAATAGCTTGATGTTAAATCGCTAGAATCTTCTTCAATAAACTCAAATTCATTATCTTTATTAATTAGAGTTAACAATAAATCATGTAATCTCTTTCTCCTTTCAGACAATTAATTTACTATGATAACTCGAATAATAATAAGATAATTTAATAAAACATTCAAATAATTTAGTTCCATTTCATTAAATATCGATGACTGAAGTTAATAGAAAAATTCATGTAATTGGGATTAATTCTTATAAATTTGAGGATCTATCTTTCAAATTACAAAATCTATTTTTAGAAACAGAAAATATTGCAGTTCCCAATTCATATTTTGAAGATATTAAATCATGGAGCGAAGGTGGTTTAGAAAAAAAGAAATCATTTTTTTCGAGCAAAAGTAATAACGAACTTGTTGAATGGCTTCGATCTCATAAAAATGATGTTATTTTAATTTCTAGAGGAGATCCACTTTGGTTTGGAATTGGGAGAATATTACTAGAAAATTTTTCAAAAGATGAATTAAACTTCTACCCTTCAAATACTTGTATTCAATTAGCATTTAGTAAGTTAAAGATTCCGTGGCAAGATACTATTAATGTAAGTATTCACGGCAGAGATTCTACTAAGTTAGTTGAGGCCCTTAAAGCAAGGCCTTCAAGTTTGTCAATTATTACAGATTCAAATAATAAAAGTTTAGAAATAATCAAAGAAAACTTATCAGAATTAAATCTAATTGAATTCTATGATTTTTGGCTCTTTGAAGAAATAGGCTTCGACAAAGAAAATATAAGAAAATTAAATCTTAAAGAATCATTACCCTCTGATATATCGAGTTTAAACATTGTTGTTCTTACAAAAACAAAGGAAGATTACTCAAATGATAATCTCCCTTTCTTCGGAATCAGTGACCAAATCTTTAAGACTTTTAATGATAGACCAAACTTATTAACTAAAAGGGAGGTTCGCGTTCAAATCTTGGCTGATCTAGAGCTACCTAAAAATGGGGTCATCTGGGATATAGGAGCAGGTTGTGGGTCAATTGGTTTAGAGGCATTAAGATTAATGCCTGATTTAGATTTGTTTTGTTTCGATAAAAGGATTGGTTCAAAGTCATTAATATTAGAAAACTCAAAAAGGCTTAGCGTTAAACCAAAATTTATTTTTGAAGAAGACATAAATAATACATTGAATACGAGAAATTTAAGTTCTTTTGAAAAACCTAATAGATTAATAATTGGAGGATGTGATAAAAAGACCAAACTTCAAATTATAAAAAAACTGGCTATAGATATGAATATTGGAGATATTATCGTTATCCCAATAATTGACATTCAAACTATTAAAGAATTAAAAGAGGAATTAGAAGATAAAAATTTCAAAACAAATTTAAATTTAATTCAAACCTATAAAAGCTTAAGTATCGCTGAGGGAATAAGATTAGAACCAAATAATCCTGTTTTTCTATTAAAAGGGAAAAAATAAATTTAAACAATTGTTATTTGTTAGGTTTAGCCACATGGGGCAAACCCCAACCTAGCTTATTTCTTAAAACTTGGAAAAATTCATGATCTTCAAGCCTAATAAACTTCACGGAGTGTTTACTTTTTCTTATTAAAACTCTATCTTCAGGCCAAACATAACAACCAGCGTTTCCATCAACAACCATTACCAACCTTTCAGGAGTTGCAGGGAAAACAGTTACTGGCTCTGAATCATTAAAAACTAATGCCCTAGATGCTAATGAATGTGGTGCAATTGGAGTTAATTGTACGACTGGGCAATCAGGTGTAATTACTGGCCCTCCAGCACTTAAAGAATATGCAGTAGAGCCAGTTGGAGTAGATAAAATTACCCCATCAGCTGAGATATCCACAGGAGCATGTCGCCCTATAGAAATCTCAAAATGACACATACTTGTCAGAGGTTCTCTATGAAGAGCCATCTCATTAAGACAAAGAGACTCCCATCTCCTCTGATCATTTCTCATTACACTAATGATAAAGCAAGTTCTTTCTTCAATATCCCATTTTCCATTAATTATTTTATCTATAGCCTCATCTAGGTTGGATAAATAAGCTTCCGCAAGAAATCCTAAATGACCAGTATTTATTGTAAGAATTGGAATTTTAGCGGGCGCTGTTTGCCTTGCAGCGGAAAGCACAGTCCCATCTCCACCAAGAACAATTGCAAATTCCATTGAAGAATCAAACCCCTCTGGAACACAATTCGTATATCCCAAAGGACGAACATGTTGATCAGGATTTGCGAAACCAACCATCCCTCCAGAGCTACTAACTCTTACAACTTCAAAATTAGATTTTTCCAATTTTTTTTGAACAGAAGTTGCAGTTTGAACAGCTAGTTCCTTTCCATCATTAACGATTAGCCCTGCTTTACGTACCAATCAAAGAATTAAAACTAGGACTATCTTAAACTAATTTGCCATACAAACCTAATTTAAGAATTAAATAATATTAGAACTGTTCTAAGAATCTAATATCATTTGTATAAAATTTTCTGATGTCGTCGATCTGATGTCTCACCATACAAAATCTCTCAACTCCTAATCCTGCGGCAAAACCAGTCCATTTTTCGGAATCTATTCCTAATTTTTCTAAGACCTTTGGATCTACCATTCCGCAGCCCATTACTTCTAACCATTTACCTTTCCACTGGACGTCTACTTCTGCTGAAGGTTCAGTAAATGGGAAATAACTAGCTCTAAATCTCACGGGGATATCTCCAAAAAAGGTCTTTAAAAATGTAAGAACTGTTCCTCTTAAATGACTAAAATTAATGTCTTGATCGATACATAAGACCTCAACTTGATTAAATACAGGGGAATGAGTAGCATCTACAGCATCTCTCCTATACACTCTCCCTGGAGCTATGATTCTTACTGGGGGAGGATTTTTCTCTAAGTATCTTATCTGAACAGGAGAAGTATGGGTCCTTAAAAGTCGATTTTCATCTAAGTAAAAAGTATCCTGCATATCTCTCGCCGGATGATTTTTGGGTATATTGAGAGACTCAAAATTATAAAAATCAGTTTCTATTTCAGGGCCGCTCTCAACTGAGTATCCTAAACCACAAAAAATATCAATTATTTCATCTTGAGTTGAAATTAAAGGATGTTTATTTCCAGGGGGTGTTCCAATTGAAGGGATAGTTACATCAATTTGTTCTTTTTTGATCTTTTTGTTTAAAGCTTCACTATTTAGTTGATTTTTTCTTTCAGTTATTAATTCCTGCAAATTTATTTTTATTAAATTTGCCTTCTGGCCAACAATTGGTCTATCAGCAGCAGATAATTGCCCCATTGTTTTCAAGATAATTGATAAATCACCTTTTTTGCCTAGTAAGGAAACTCTTAACTGATCCAGTTCTTCATGAGTACTAGAATTACTTATATTATTGTTTGCTGTAAGAGAAAGATTATTTAGTTTTTCCTCAATTTGACTTAATGATTCAATCTGACTCACTGATATAGTAAAAATAAGTATTGCTTTATCTTACTTAAATATCGTCCATAAATAAAATTTATTGATTAATGAAACCGTTAAATATATTAATTAGCAATGATGATGGTGTTTTTGCAGCGGGGATAAGAGCTTTAGCAAAATCAGCGCAAAAAAGAGGACATAAGGTAAAAGTAGTTTGTCCTGACCAAGAAAGATCAGCCACAGGTCATGGTCTTACTTTACAATCTCCATTAAGAGTGGAAAAAGCTGACGAATTATTTGGAGAAGGAATTGAAGCTTGGGGATGTTCTGGCACACCTGCTGATTGCGTTAAATTAGCACTATCTGAACTCTTAGATCATAAACCTGATCTAGTACTATCTGGAATAAATCACGGGCCAAATTTAGGGACAGATATTTTTTGTTCAGGCACAGTCGCTGCAGCTATGGAAGGCACTTTAGAAAATGTTCCCTCCATGGCAATTAGTGTTGCTAGTTTTAAATGGAAGAATTTTGAATTTGCTGGAGAAATTGCAATGAATATTGCAGAACAAGCAATTAAAGATAGTTGGCCAACTTCACTTCTATTAAACTTGAATATACCCCCTTGCGAAAAAAGCAAAATAAAAGAATTTTCATGGACAAGATTATCAGTAAGAAAATATAAGAATCAATTTTCCAAAAGAGAAGACCCAAGGGGTGATGATTATTATTGGCTCGCTGGTGAGGTAGTTTTAGATCTTAAATCAAAAGGTTATGGTCCAAAGAAATGGCCAAGTGACGTATCACAAATACAAGAAAATAAAATATCTCTTACACCCGTTGAACCAGATTTATTTTGGAGAGGTAATTTGGACAAATTACCAAAAATTAATAATTTATTTATAAATCCTTCTTAAAAGCCATAACGAAAAGCAAAGCCCGAAAAAATGAGCAGCAATAACTTGTGTGTTACTGAGAACTGATAATATTTCAAGCCCAGTAATTGGGATATCAGATGTCGCTGTTATCAATTGTCCAGTTGTTTGAGAAGATGCTTGGATAAATAAGGCACCCATAAGAGCTTGATATCCAATTAATCCAAACAAAACTCCTAATAAATCAACTATTAGTCCTCGTTTTATCAATTTACTTGTTTGTCCTCTTGAGGGTCTTGCGTTACTTGCGATTGCTCTCCCTGTTCTAACTATTAACCAACCTTGCCAAAGACTAAAAAGTAGTAAAATCAAGGATATTGTTGTAAGTGATAGACCAGGCGCTAAGCCAAGCTGCCCTTCGCTATTATTTACAACATTTGAAAAAAGCAAAACAGCTGCAACAACAACACCTAAAATGGACTGAAGCCAAAAGCGTATCCATCCAATGCGTCGCATTCCAAATGAAAGGGACTGAAAATCAATTTTGTCAGACATTCATTTGATCGAATAAACTATAATCTATTCAAATTTGCCATCAAAATCATAAAATTGCACGTAATCTTTTGATCTCTTTAATATCGCCATCTGAAGTTAAAAATCCTACTTCAATAGCTATTGGAAGTTTTGATGGCCTACATGCTGGCCATAGGAAATTAATTAAAAGTGTAGTTGAAGAAACTCAATATATCCCAACAATTGCGAGCTTCTGGCCTCATCCCAGAGAAGTTCTATACAAAGAGACGCGTCTAAGACTTGATCTCCCTTATGAAAAACTACCTATTCTTGAAGATCTTGGGATTGAACAATTAGTTCTAATTCCTTTTGATAAGGAACTATCCAAATTAAGTGCAGAAAGATTCGTAAAAGATATTTTGATAAATCAATTACAAGCAAAAAATATTTCTGTAGGTGCTAATTTTAAATTTGGTTTTAGAAGAAGTGGAGATATAAATACGATAAAAAATATGATTAAGGATAAGGATATTAAACTAAAAATTACTCCAATTTTAGAAGACACGGAGGGTAGAATCAGCAGCAGCAGAATAAGAGATCTATTAGAGAAAAGTGATCTGAAAAATGCTTTCAAAATTCTTAATAGGCCTTATAGTTTTAATGGAAGGGTGGTAAAAGGTAAAGGAATTGGAAAAAGTATAGGATGGCCTACCGCAAATCTTGAAATAGATGGCAGAAAATTTTTACCTGGAGAAGGAGTTTACGCATCTTGGACAACAATAGAAAATTCCAACCAAAAAATTGAATCTGTTATGAATCTTGGCTCTCAACCAACAATAAATCCCTTATTGCCATCTGCAGTTGAAGTACATTTAATAAATAAAGATATCGATCTATATGGTTTAAATCTATCTGTAGAACCAGTTGAAAAACTTAGATCTCAAATCAAGTTCAAAAATATAGATCAACTTTCTAATCAAATAAAAAAAGATAGAGATAATGCTCTAAAAATTTTTAAAAACTACAAAAAATAAATTACAAATGTTGAATTCCAATACTAAAGACGCTGAAGATTTAAGAGTTTATCAAATTATTGACGCTAATCTAGATAGAGCTAGAGAAGGACTAAGAGTATTAGAGGATTGGGCTAGATTTGGTCTAGGCAAAGAAAAATATGTTGAAAAGATTAAAAATTTTAGACAAATTTTAGGAAAAAATCATTTAGAAGTTTATAAACAATCTAGAAATCACATTGAGGATAAATGTAAAGGATTGACTCATCACGAGCAAATCAACAGAAAAACTTCTGAGCAAATTATAAGTTCTAATTCAGCCCGAGTTCAAGAAGCATTAAGAGTCATAGAAGAATTCTCAAGGCTACAGAATCATGAGCTTTCAAAAATCGCTTCGGAAATAAGATATGAAATTTATACTGTTGAAATTGACTTATTAAGTTTTAGCAAGTTTAAGAAATCGGAGGAAATATTAAAAGAAAATGATTTATATGTAATCACAGATCAAAAAGACAATTTATTAGAAATAATAGAAGAGATTTTGATTGCGGGAGTAAGAATTATTCAACATAGATTTAAAACGGGAACAGATAAAGATCATCTTCAAGAAGCAATTCAGATTAAAAATCTATGTAAAAGATATAATTCTTTGTTTATCGTTAACGATAGACTCGATATAGCTCTAGCATCTAACGCGGATGGAATTCATCTTGGACAAGACGATCTAGACTTAAAAACCGCAAGAAAACTATTAGGACATTCAAAAATTGTCGGTATAAGTGCGAATAATGCAATTGATATTTCAAATGCTCTCAAGGGGGGTTGCGATTACATAGGAATAGGGCCAGTATTTGAAACTACAACAAAAAAGAATAAAAAACCTTTAGGTGTTGAAAAAATCAAAACATTAACAAAAGATTTAAATATTCCTTGGTTTGCTATTGGAGGAATCAAGTCAAATAATATTTCATATTTAAAAAGAAATGGGTTGAAAAAAGTTGCCTTAGTTTCGCAATTAATGAATTCTGAAGATCCTAAAGAAGACGCTATTATGTTTTTAAAAGAGTTGTCTCATGAAAATTAAGGTGAATGGAGAAGAAAAAAAAATAGAACTTGATCAAGAAAATGCTCTACTATCTACAGCTCTTAACCATATGGGATATAAACCAAACACAATTGTAGTGGAGTTAAATAATTTAATTATAAATTCAATGAAATGGGAAAAAGTGAAGCTTAAAGATGGTGATAATTTAGAAATCGTTTCAATAGTTGGTGGTGGTTAAAAGATAAATTCTTCATATATTAAAAATCTTCATAATTTTTTAAGTTTAGGCGTGAAACAATAACCAAAATTATCCTGTATTCGTTATATATTTTTAATACCTGAATTTAACAATGAAAGAAAAAATTGATAATAACTCAAGGTCCCTTAAATGGGAGCAGAATGGTGAGTTAGCACATAAAGATCTCTCTGAGCTAATTGAAAGATTAAAAAATGTAGAAAGTGAACATACCTCATCTGAGCTGTCTAGATTAGGTACAAAATCAAACATAAAAGATTAAATTTGTTACTTAGATCTTGTTTTTATAAAAATTTGTACCAAATTAAAATTACTGAATATAAAAATAAATGCCGAAAAGATTTCCAGAGTGGGTAAATACAGAAGTCGTGATAAAGGCAATCAAAATGAGAGAAGAAGGAATGCTATCAAAACAACTTAATTTATGGATAGAAAACCTATTAGAAATAGAAAAAAAGTAATTATTTAAGAAATACTTTTAATAATTCTGAGAGCGGCCATTGCTGCTCCATAACCATTATCTATATTCATAACTGCAATACCTGGAGAACAACTTGACAACATACTATTTAAAGCAGTTTCTCCATCCTTGCTAACGCCGTAGCCTACTGAGACAGGTACTGCAATTATCGGTTGTGCTAACAATCCGCCTACAACTGTTGCCAAAGCTCCTTCCATTCCAGCACAAACTATTAATACATCATATTTATTAATTTCCTCTAACTGACTCATCAATCGATGAAGTCCAGCTACTCCAACATCTATAAAAGATTGACAATTCACTCCATAAATTTCAAGCGCTAATTTTGCTTCAAGTGTTACGGCCAAATCGCTTGAGCCGCCTGAAATTATGGCAACTTTTTTATTCGTATTTATTTTATTCAGATTCTCCCCAATTTTTAGGCAATTTGCTTCCTCATAGAATCGTGCATCATCATACAAATCTAAAAGATAATTAGCCTTTTCACTATTAATCCTAGTAATGAAAACAACCTCATTTTTACTTAATACACTTTCAGATAATCTTTTCAATTGATCGTTACTCTTGTCTTGCCCCCAAATAGCTTCAATAAGCCCAAGCCTCTCTCTTCTTTGAAAATCAAACTTAATATCAAAATTCATCTTTGTTTATCTAACTCTCCCTCATAAATTAATTCAAAAGGATTTTCTCCCACATTTAGAGTAGCTTTAACATTATCTTCAAATTTTTGTTGAACTACATTTACTTCTGACATTGGTATGCTTTTCCATAATTTTTTATTTTTCCAATTTACCAATATTAAAGCTTCCTCCTTCTCTTTATCCCAAAATAATTGTCTCCCCAAAAAACCATCTTGAGAAGATAACCATGGTTCCCATATTTCTTTTTCAGCATTCAACCATGCTGCTTTTACATCGGCAGGGACTTTAAGTCTTAATTCCTCTATAACCATTTCACTTTGAAAATTATCCATTGTATGAGCTTTTAAATTGGGAATATCAGATTGAAAAGTTAAAACTACTAAGCAAATTAATAATAAACAAAATCTTTGAATTTTTTTTTTTAAATTTAAATTAAATCTCATTTTTTCTCAAGTAGAACTACTGAATGGCAACTTATACCCTCTTCTCTCCCTTCTGGACCTAATTTTTCATTCGTGGTTGCTTTAATCCCGATTAAATTTTCATCAATATTTAAGATTTCAGAAATGTTTTTTTTCATTAGTTTTATATGTGGCATGATTTTTGGCCTTTCAGCAACAAGAACACTATCAATATTATTTATTTCCCAACCATCTTGTCTTATCAAGTCAATTACTTTTGATAACAAAAACAAGCTATCAGCATCTTTCCATTTTTCATCAGATGGAGGAAAATACTTTCCTATGTCGCCCAGCGAAAGTGCTCCCAATAATGCATCCATTATTGAGTGACTTAAAACATCCGCATCACTATGACCATCCAATCCTAATTTTTCAGGATGATGCAATTTTACACCTCCAATAATTAAATCTCTATCCTCTACTAGTCTGTGAATATCGTATCCATTACCTATTCTAAATTTCATGAATTGATTATTTTCTTTTATTATTCTCTTACTTTGTGGGGATTTTTTGTAGTTTTCATTTGAAATTAAGTCACTTCTTCTCTCCAATGTTCTTTCAAAACTTTTTCTTCTTCTCCACGACTTAATCTCTTCATGATTACCGCTCACTAGAATATCTGGCACTTTCATATCTTTAAAAGTTAATGGCCTTGTGTATTGAGGATATTCTAATAAAGAAGAATTATGACTCTCATCGACTAAAGAGTCTGGATCACCAAGAGTTCCTGGTAATAATCTAGTCAAGCCGTTAATTATTGATATAGCGGGTATCTCACCTCCAGAAAGTACATAATCGCCTATAGATATCTCTTCATCAGCTAAAAATCTAATCCTTTCATCAAAACCTTCATATTGACCACAAATAATTATTATTTGATCCAAAGTGGACCATCTCACAAGATCGTTTTGCTTTAGGACTTTACCCTGTGGGGTCATCAGCAAAGTTTTACTTTTAGGTAATTTTCTAATTGATTCATATGCCTTATAAATAGGTTCAGGTTTTAATAGCATTCCTGCTCCACCTCCATAAGGCTTGTCGTCTACTTGTCTGTAAGAACCTTCTCCATATTTTCTTAAATCATGTAAATTTACATCGATCAAATTCTTATCTAAAGCTTTTGTTATAACCCCTAAATTATTTATTAATTCAAAAGCTTTAGGAAACAATGTAATTACATCAAAATTAAAACCACTCATCTAGAAATCTTCCTCATAACCAAACTCAATTAACCTTGATTCTTTTTTTCTCCAATTTGGAACAACTTTCACAAACAACTCTAAGTGAACTGGACCATCAATTAATTTTGACATATTTGATCTTGCTGACTGACCAATAATTTTTAACATTGAACCTTTCTTTCCAATAAGAATGCCTTTTTGAGTTGATCTTTCAACAATAATAGTAGCTAAGATAGCTGTAAAAACTTTGCCATTTTTTCTTTTCATTTCCTCTCTCTTTTCTATCTTTACTGCGACACTATGCGGTACCTCTTCTCTTGTATTTTTTAATACCTGCTCTCTTACTAAATCAGATAATAAGTTATCTAATGGTTGGTCGCAAATCGTCTCTTCGCCATAAAGTTTTGGTCCCTCTGGAAGAAAATTAAGTACCATATCGACTAGTCCAGAACATCCCTCTCCTTGAGAAGCACTTACAATTTGAAAGTTTCTATTAATTCCAAAAAATCTTCTATATTGATCTAATCGTAAATTCCTAAATTCTTGATTAACCAAATCCCACTTATTTAATGCCACAATAAACTCAGTTTTATTTGCGATTAGAAAGTTCAAAATATATTCATCACCTCTACCAGGTTCTTCACTTGAATCAATTACAAAAATTACCATATCAACTCCATTAATTGCAGATTTTGCGTTTTTTACTAATATCTCTCCCAGTCGATGATGAGGTTTATGAACACCTGGCGTATCAACAAATATTATTTGCCCATTGCCTTTAGTAAGTATTCCTTTTAATTTATTTCTAGTAGTTTGCGCTATTGGAGAAGTAATTGTTATTTTTTCTCCAATCAATTTATTTAGTAAAGTAGATTTACCGACATTTGGCCTTCCTAGTAAAGTTACAAATCCAGATCTATAATTGGCCAAAGACTTTTAATGCATCAATAATAAAATTCTGATCAAAAATGGAGAAAAAAACCATAAATTTAAAAGAAGCTTCGTTCACGCAAGCAATAAACATATCCGCACAATGGTGCAAGGAGTGGGGTGAAGATTTACTCAGCGAAGAGGTTTTAGCAGATAGAATCGCAGAGTTGGCTAAAACAAAAAATGGACTCAGAGGATTTTTTGCATACGCTTTATCAGATAAAGATTGTTTTTTGTTAGATAAACTTCCTTTTTCACTAATTTACAAACTGAACGAAGGTGGTGATGCTGTAACAGAAATAATAGTAAAAAATTTAATAATGAGTTCCGCTCAAATTATTATTCATCGAAGAAATAATAATCATGAATATGAGATAACATCGGAAAACATTTCAGATAGATGTAAGGCTATTTTAAGACTGCTAGAAACTAAGTCAGTTACAAAGTCTGTCAATCAAGTTCTTAGAGACTTAGATGATATGGGCAATAGTTTTGATAATTCAGTGAAATATGATTCCGAGCAAAAGGAATTTATAAAAAAACAAATTCTTGATATCGCCCAATAAAAAAGCGTAGAAACGAATCTACGCTTTGAGTAAATTATTTACGTAATGTTTTTAGTCTCTTCTCCCACCGCCTTGAAGCGCAATCATTAATCTCAATATAAAAACAAAAAGGTTTATATAAGTTAGATACATACCTAAAGCGCCTGCAAGGTATTGTTCATCATTATATCTTCTAGGCATTGTATAGAAATCCACAAAAGACATTGCAACAAATAAAACAGTTCCAAATCCTGCAATTATCAATTCGAGTCCTGAACCTCCAAAAACTCCTGGTGCAAAGAATCCTCCAATTAATTGAACAAACATTGCTATAAGCAGTCCTATCAACCCAAGACCAACTACCCCACTTAGTGCTTGACCAACACTGTCACTCATTCTTTGGCCAGTATAAGAGGCAATAACGAAAGTTATACCTGTAGCCAAGGCAGCTGTCCCAACAGAACCAATACCAATAGTTCCTATTGCTAAAGCAACTATTCCACTTAAGGTGAATCCAGTTAACAAGCTAAAGCCTGTTAATAAAGGCAAAGCTTTCGCATTATTTGCATTATTTGCAGCACTGGTGGCTATAAAAAACAAAATCAATTCTGCAATTAATGCAACTATTGAAAGAGGCTGGAAAAGCCCTGGATTTGTTGCTATTAGTGAGACACCTGCTAAAACTCCTAAAGAAGTTAGAACCATACCTCCACCAACGTAAGGTAAAGCTTTTTGAACAACATTAGGTCCAACAATTGAACTAGTTTGTGCTTCACGAATAGCTTGATTGAAATTACTACTTGCTGGCATTTTCTTTTTTAAATATGGCCTTATTCTACTCGATTTTTAAAATTTCAGTGTACGGATCTCCAGAGTTATAAAGTTATTGATAAGCCTCAATAATTTTCTGAACTAAAGGATGACGAACTACATCTTCAACTGTTAAATAACAAAATTTTATACCTTGAGTTTCAGAGAAAATTCTCGATGCTTCGATGAGGCCGCTTTCCTGATCCTTTTTTAAATCAATTTGTGTAATATCTCCGTTTACAACCATTTTAGATCTATCACCCAATCTGGTTAAAAACATTCTCATTTGAGAGCAAGTAGTATTTTGTGCTTCATCTAGGATAACCATCGAGTTATCTAAGGTTCTACCTCTCATAAATGCTAAAGGTGCAACTTCAATAATTCCCTTATCGATTAACGAATTTGTTCTATCAAACCCAAAAATACTATGTAAAGAATCAAATAGGGGTCTTAAATATGGATCTACTTTTTGTTGCAAATCACCAGGTAGAAATCCCAAACTTTCACCAGCTTCTACAGCTGGTCTGGTTAAAACAATTTTTTCAATTTTTTTCTCGTTCAATAGTCGTGCCGCGCAAACAGTTGCTAAAAATGTCTTACCAGTTCCAGCTGGACCAATTGCGAACGTAAGATCAAAGTTTTCAATTGATTCAACATATTCTTTTTGCCTTATAGTTCTTGGTCTTAGATATCTTCCTTCTTTGGAACGCGCAAGAATTTTTTTTCCAAGTTCAGCATGTGAAGACGATTCGCCCATATTTAAAGAGCTTAAAGCCGCTTTAAGATCTACCTCTGGGACTTCTAACCCTTGTTCCCAAATTGGTCTTGTTAGTTCTACTAATGCTGAGGCTCTCTCGATTTTAGATATGACACCGTTCATCTCAAGTTGTAAGCCTCTTATAGTTAAAGAAACTCCTGTAAGAGACTCAAATTTTTTTAAGAAAGAATTACCAGGTCCAGATAATGCTGTAGCGGCATCAGAGCTTGGCAAATCTATTTTGAAGTGACCAGTTTTGGAAACTTCCTTCATCTAGTTATTGAATAAGAATAAAAATTTATCAACTCACTAGCTTTCAGCTTCATTACCCTCGCTTTCAGCTTTACTACTATCATTTTCTTCGTCTTTAGTTTTAGCCTTAGCTAATTTTTCCTTCTCTAACTTTGCTTTACCAATTGCGATAGAGGGTCTTTCTTTTTTTTCTAATAACCCTCCCTTTTCTAATAAAGTTCTCACAACATCAGTTGGCTGAGCACCCTGAGTAAGTCTTGTTCTTAAAGCTTCTGTGTTAAGCCTGGTTTCCTTAGTTCGTGGATTATAAAAACCTAGTTCTTGCAGAGGTCTACCATCTCTTCTGGAAGTACTATTGCATGCAACAATTCTGAAACTTGCCTCTTTTTTCTTTCCAAAGCGCTTAAGGCGCAATTTAATCATCTTAAATTAATGTGTTTTTAATAATAATATCATTTAAAGGTAAAAATATAGAAACTATAAATCGGCAAAACCTTTTTTCTTTTTATTATTTTTTTGTTTTTTCATTGGCTTATTACCACTCATCCCTCCCATTCCTGGCATCCCTCCCATTCCTGGCATCCCTCCGTTAGACATTTGTTTCATAAAACCTCTCATTCTTTGAAAATCGGCTAAAACTTTATCTACATCTTTTGCTTCATAACCGCTACCTTGAGCGATTCTTTGTCTTCTTGAGGGTTGAGCGGCAAGAACTTCGGGCTTTTGTTTCTCCTCAAGAGTCATTGACGAGATCATAGATTCTATTTTCTTAAGTTGATCTTCTCCATCTTTTATCATTCCATCATCTATTTTATTCATTCCAGGAATCAATTTAATCAATCCACCAAGTGAACCCATTCTTTTAATTAATCTCATTTGCTTTACAAAATCATTAAAATCGAAAGTCGCTTCTTGAAGTTTCTTTTGCATCGCTTCTGCATCAGCAAGTTCAACTTCTTTTTGAGCTTTTTCAACAAGTGTCAATACATCGCCCATGCCTAAAATTCTGCTAGCCATTCTCTCTGGATGAAATGGTTGCAATGCCTCTATTTTTTCACCTACACCTATAAATTTGATTGGTTTACCACTTATTTTTCTTATTGATAAAGCAGCTCCACCTCTTGAGTCACCATCCAACTTAGTTAATATCGCCCCTGTGATTCCTACTTTTTCATGAAATGATTTTGTTAAGTCTGCAGCTTCTTGCCCAATCATTGAATCAACAACAAGCAAAACCTCATCAGGATTAGAAACTTCTTTTATTCGAACCATTTCATTCATCATGGAATCATCAATTTGCAGTCTTCCTGCGGTATCAATAATTATCGAATCAAAATCATTATCACTAGCAAAAATCAATGCTTCCTTTGCTATTTCTTCTGGTTTGCTATTTTTTTCTTTAGCTGAAAAAACCTCTAATTCATATTGACTTCCCAATGTTTTAAGCTGCTCTACAGCTGCTGGTCGATAAATATCAGCAGCCACCAAAAGAACTTTTTTATCTTTTTCCTTTAGATAAAGTCCTAATTTTCCTGTTGCAGTTGTTTTACCCGCACCCTGAAGTCCAGCCATCAAAATGACTGTAGGACTATTTTCATTTTCCTTTAATGGAGAATTTTCATTCCCCATAATGTTAATCAATTCTTTATTTACAACTTCTATAAATTTTTGTCCTGGGTTTACACCCCGAACTACTTCTTCTCCAATAGCTTTATCTTTGACATCTGATATAAACTCTTTTACTACAGACAAACTAACGTCTGCATCAAGGAGTGCTCTTTTTACCTCCTTCAAGGCATCGTTTATATTATTTTCACTAATTTTTGCCTCGCCTCTTAAACCCTTTACTGCGTCTTCAAAGCGTGACGAGAGTTCATCAAACATTATTAAAAAGTAATTTTAATTATTATAGATGATCTTGAATTTCGTAATTACAAACCGCTCACGAAATCAACCAATTTCCATGATTTATTTGAAAAACCCAAAATATATTTAACTTTAAGGGGATTTAATGATGTTTCATTAATAAATTCTCCAGAATTCTTTACTAACCTTTCTAGATAATTCAATTCTACTAAAACAACTATCCGAGACGAAGTTTGCGATTCCAAATCAATCTTACGTATTTGGGAATTAATCTCCTTATAAATTCCTTTCTTGATATCGTTCTGTCTTTCTTCGATTGTTCGATCAATTAGACCTTTACTAATAATCTTAGAAAGATTAATTTCACTTTTTCCCGCTAAGTAATTACTTTTACTAAGAAGCCATCTATTAATTAAATTCCTTATATCTTCCAAAGAAGGTGAAGCAGTATTAAGTTCTTTGAGTTCATAGGAAATAATTGAAGTAGATTTCTCAGAAATAGAATTCAATTTGCTTGAAGGATTTTTTTTTATTTCTTGAATATCTATCTCACTAAGCTTTTGATTTTTATCTATTGCAATTAAAGGTTTTTCAGCAATAGATTCGTCCTGAATTGATTTTTTTAAATTATTTCTTAAAAATCCAATACCAATACCAAATACAAATAAGATCAAAAACGCATAGATATAAATTAAATAAGGCGACCGATTTATTATCTCTTTATCCTTTAAGAATTCCCCAAAACTAAACTTTAATTCAGCAATTTTTTCAATTAAAAAATTATAAAACTCTATTGGTTTTTTCTTAAAGTATTCCTCATTGAATTCGATTTCTTTGGTCTCAACCTTTTCATAGCCTTGTTTTATGCCACCAGGCCAAGGTAATCTTCTTTCATCAATATTACCCAATATATTATCAAAATCTTCAGTCGTTTTTGTGGGGGATTCCTTCTCAGTTTGTTGGTTTTGAAGATTTGATCTAATTGCAATTTTATTTGATTTCTTTTCTAATTTTTCAATAAATTCTTGAATTTCCCTATCTTCAAACCAAGAATCTAAATCCACCTCTTTTGAGTCAATGTCTCTATACCCAACTAAAACATCATTCTCTAACCAATTTTTGCAGAAAATACATATCGCTTCTAACTTATTTCCAGGATAATTATTAAGCCAATCTCGTAAATTTTCGTCAGAACTACTTGAAAACCTTGCAGAAGCTTGGTCAATATCAGCTAAAAGCAAATCTAAACAGCCAACTAGAGGCATTGAATCAAGACCAGATAAATTTAGTTTCTTTAAAATTCTCCTCGCTTCAAATAATTTTTCTGGCTTTCTTCTATAGAAACCAATAGCTGTTAAGGATAGAAACGCTAAAAATCCTGCTTCTAATGATCCTCTTTTTTGTAATTCAAGAAACAAATCAATCTGTTCTTGCACTGTCAAAAATGGCTTAATTTGTTGAAAAAAAACTTCAAACTCTTGCTGATTTAAATAATCTTTATACTCCGATTTATTATTACCTTCCAAACCACCTCTTTTGATTATTAAATTTTCCAACATACTTAAGCCTTTTTTATGAGACTCTTGATCATTTAGATCTCTACTAAGTAGATCTAGGATTCTGTAAGGAAGCAAAGCAACCAGATCTTCTTCAAGTTCTTTTCTTATTTCTCCAAGCTTTCCCATTCTTTGTAGAAGTTGTATACCCTCATGTAAAAAGTCTGCCGCGTTCGAATAGGATCTAAGCTGTTGTTCTTGAATTGCAGAATCTCTAGCTGTTAAAGCAGCCAATAATGTTAAATCAGCTTCTCTACTACTTCCTAAAGCTGGAGTTTGTGGGGGTTGCAATGCTTTTCTCGTAATTTTAAAAGCTTCTTTTGGTGAACCTGATTCCCAAAGAAGTATTAATCCTGCTACTTCTCTATTTGAGGAAAAATCCAATCCAGAATTCCCATTTAATAACAAATTTTCGTACTCTCTTCTGCTTTCTGGATCTGTAAGTAGATCTGCAGTGAGGCGAAGCAGCTCAGATCTTTGGGTTAAAACTTCATAAGTAAAACCTTCATCAGGTGTTTTATCTAACCGCAATTGAAACGCCCTTAATATTTCCTCAGAAGTTGCAGAGGGGCTTACGCCAATTAAACGAAAATGGTCTAAAGGAAGTTCCAAACAAATATCCTATTGAAAATTCTTAGACAAATTTTATCAAGTTAAAAAATTTTTTCACAAGGTCTTACAGAGTTATTAAAAAAAATCATGAAAATCGCCCATCACGGCTTAGAATGTTAACAAATCAAAACTTCGTTAAGGTATTTTTCTTGGAAACACACGTAGAGAGAATCTCAAATCTTCAAGACATAAAAAAAGCCGAATTAGATCGAGAAACCGGATTATTCCTTTATGAAGACATGACGCTTGGTCGTAGGTTTGAAGATAAGTGTGCAGAAATGTATTACAGGGGAAAAATGTTTGGTTTCGTTCATTTATACAACGGCCAAGAGGCTATAAGCACGGGAGTAATTGGCGCCATGAAAAAGAAACATGATTGGTTTTGTAGTACCTATCGCGATCATGTTCATGCACTAAGTGCGGGTGTTCCCTCATTTGAAGTAATGAGTGAACTTTTTGGTAAATCCACTGGTTGTAGCAAAGGCCGAGGTGGATCCATGCACTTATTTTCAAGAGAGCATCACCTCCTAGGAGGATATGCATTTATTGGAGAGGGAATTCCAGTTGCCTTAGGGGCAGCCTTTTCAAGTAAATACAAAAAGGAAGTCTCTGGAAATAGTAATAGTGATGCGGTAACTGCAGCATTTTTTGGGGATGGGACTTGCAATAATGGGCAGTTTTTTGAATGTTTAAATATGGCCCAGTTATGGAAATTACCCATAATTTTTGTTGTTGAGAATAATAAATGGGCTATTGGTATGGCTCATGATAGAGCTACTAGTAATCCTGAAATCTGGAGAAAAGCGTCTGCTTTTGGCATGCACGGCGAGGAAGTTGATGGAATGGATGTATTAGCAGTAAGAGGGGCAGCACAAAGAGCAATTGAGCGAGCTAGAGCAGGAGAAGGGCCCACACTTTTAGAATGTTTAACATATAGATATAGAGGGCATTCTCTTGCAGATCCAGATGAATTAAGGTCTGAAAAAGAGAAGGAGTTTTGGGGGAAAAGAGATCCTATTAAGAAATTAGCTCAAGAAATTATTGACGGTAAATTCGCAACGGAAGAAGAATTAAAAGTTATTGAAAAGAAAATTGATGCTGAAATATCGGAGTCAGTTAAGAATGCAATTGAAGCTCCTGAACCTCCTTCAGAAGAATTAACCAAATATATTTGGGCAGAAGATTAGATTAAATACCGCTAGGTAATTTTCTGGTTAAATTTCTTAATTTTCTTAGTGCCTTAAGTTCAACTTGTCTTACTCTTTCTCTTGAAACTTCTAATAATCTTCCAATTTCTGCAAGCGTATGTCTCTCATTTGCATCAAGTCCAAACCTTAGTTTGAGAACATGTTGTTCTTGCTCACTTAAATGACTTAACCACTTACCAAGTTGCTCTTGATGCATTTTCTGTTCAACTTGATCTAAAGGCTCTTCATTATTACTATCTGCAATTAAATCACCTAAAAAGCTCCTGCCATCATCACCATTTACTGGAGCATCTAAACTACTTGTCGATAAAGCTTGCCTTAAAACAGAATCCAATTCTTCAACATCAATTTCCATAGCCTCTGCAATTTCAATTCTGCTTGGCATTGCACCAAGCTTATGAGCCAAATCTCTACTAACTTTTCTAATAGAAGCTAACCTTTCACTTAAGTGAACAGGTAAACGGATTGTTCTTGATTGACAGGCAATTGCTCTTGTCATACTCTGCCTAATCCACCAAAAGGCATAAGTAGAAAACTTATATCCTCTTGTCGGATCAAATTTTTCAACAGCCCTCTCTAACCCAAGAGAACCTTCTTGTACTAAATCAAGTAATTCCAATCCTTTACCTTGATATTTTTTTGCCACACTGACAACTAATCTTAAATTAGCTTTCATCATTCTTTCTTTAGCTCTTCGACCAATTTTTATAGTTCTTTTTTGCTGAGTTGTAAAATCATTAATTTTTTCATTTAATTGTCCATCTTCTGTAAGAATCATCATCTTCTGGACTTGATTACCCAATTCAATCTCTTCGGCAGGTGTTAATAAGGGAACTCTGCCTATATTCTGCAAATACCAACTTATTGGATCATTACTTCTCCTTTTTGGTTGTTCTGATTGAGTAGGTAATGATGAGATCATTTTTTAACCTAATTAGGTAGTAAAACTCTCCTACATTTTTAAAGAAATGGCCAAATATTTAATGCGCGCTTCAGATTTCAAGTAATATTTGTACACTTATGTGTTTAAAACTATAAATAACTCTCTTAAATTGTTTCTTTCAAGATATTTGTCTCGTTTTTATATTTCTCATTAATTTTGTCAGTTCATCACCAATAGCAGAAGCATTTGACCCACTTTTGCACTTCGATGCAGCAAATGAATGCAAAAGTACATATTTAGCAAAAAAATCTGTTGATATATTTCTACACAAGGTTAAATCAATCGCAGAACTACCAGCTACAAAACCAGATAAAAGATCACCCAATCCAGCTCGAGCTGTCTGAGAATCGGTTCCAAAAAGTTGCCATACTTTTTTATTATCAGCAACTATGCTGTTAGCGCCTTTTAACAGAATACTGATATTAAATTTTTTTGCCGCTTCACGAACAAGCCCAACATTGGTCTTAGAATTGATATTAGGAAATAATCTTCCAAATTCTTTGCTATGTGGTGTAATCCATGTCTTAAACTTTCTCTCTAAAAAGAAATTTGCCCCAGAAATAGTTTTAAAG
>CACBBI010000009.1 GCA_902537445.1 uncultured Prochlorococcus sp. | reverse complement strand
AAGTTCATGGCTACCAACCAACTCCGAGCGATTTGGTAAATGCCTCTAGTGCTTTTGTTTTTATTGATAATGGATTTGGATTTGAATTATGGGCTGAAAAATTTGTTTCTAATTTAAAAGTTAAAAGAATTACTGTCGCGGAAGATTTAGATCCTATTTTTATCAGTGAAGATTTTTATAAAGGTAAACCCAATCCTCATGCCTGGATTTCTCCAAAAAGAGGGATCCTATACGTAGATATTGTGGTGGATTCTTTATCAGAATTGAGGCCATCCAAAAGTACATTATTTGAAGAAAATGGAAAAATTTATAAAGATAAACTCGCTAAAATAGATAAAGAATTCTCACTTTTTATTAATAAATTAAATAAAGACAGGAGGTATTTAGTAAGTTGTGAAGGTGCTTTTTCATATTTAACAAATGATTATGGATTAGAGGAAGTTTATTTATGGCCAGTTAATGCTGAGAGTCAAATTACGCCCAAAAGAATGACAAGAACAATCTCACTAGTTAAAGAAAAAAATGTCCCATCTGTATTTTGCGAAAGTACTGTAAGTAACGAATCTCAAATGGTTGTTGCAAACGAAACTGGGGCTAATTTTGGCGGAAATCTTTTTGTTGATTCATTATCTGATAATAGTGGGCCTGCTAGTTCCTATATAAAAATGCTTGAGCATAATTTGGATTTAATTAAAAAAGGGCTTTTTTGAATTATGGAATCAATCAATTATCAAAACTTTAGGATTGATGCAGAGAATATTTGCGTAGATTACAACGGTAAGGTGGCTTTGTATGATGCCAATTTAAGATTGAAACCTGGCCAGATTTGTGGGTTAGTAGGGATGAACGGGGCTGGTAAAACAACTTTTTTTAATGCTTTAACTGGCTTTGTAAATATTTCAAAGGGAAAAATTAGAATTAATGGAGAGTCTGTAAGATCTGCTCAAAAAGATCAGACAATTGCTTATGTTCCTCAGAGTGAGGGAATTGATAGTGAATTTCCAATAAATGTTTGGGATGTAGTGATGATGGGAAGATATGGTTCGATGAATATTTTTAGGTGTCCTAGAGAGTCTGACGTTCAGGCGGTTAAAGATGCTATTGAGAGAGTTGATCTTACTGATCATTTATCTACACCTATTGGAAACTTATCTGGAGGTCAGAGAAAACGAACTTTTTTAGCTAGAGCAATTGCCCAAAGGGCGTCAATATTACTTCTTGATGAGCCTTTTTCCGGTGTTGATATAAGAACTGAGAAACTTATCTCGGAATTATTTATTCAATTTAAAAATGAGGGGAAAACTATATTATTATCAACGCATGATATGATTCATGTCCGTGAATTTTGTGATTTGGTTCTTTTAATAAATAAAACTGTTGTAGCTTATGGCGAGACCTCTGAAGTGTTTACCCCTGAAAATATTACAACTACTTTTGGAGGGATCTCACCTGATTTCTTGTTTGGACCTGAATCCTAAATTCTAAACTATATGGAGCTCTGTTCTTTTTTAACTTTAGATTCATTCATAACAGATCCTTTAACTCATGGCTTTATGAGAAAAGCACTTCTTATGAGTTCATTAGTGGCCGCTGTTTGTGGTTTCCTATCTAGTTATTTAACTCTTAAAGGATGGGCTTTAATGGGAGATGCAGTGTCACATTCAGTAATGCCTGGTGTTGTGGTTGCTTATGCATTAGGTCTTCCTTTCTCATTAGGGGCATTTATTTTCGGAGTTGGTTCTGTTGCATTGATAGGGTTTATTAAGCAGAAATCTAGGGTTAAGGAAGATACTGTTATTGGGTTGGTATTTACTGGATTTTTCGCTCTTGGAATTGTATTGGTTTCTAAGATTAAAAGTAATATTGATCTGCACTCTATCCTTTTTGGCAGTCCGTTAGGAATATCACTTTCAGATGTAAAACAAACCATATTCATTTCTTTATTGGTAGTAATCCTTTTGTCAATTTTTAGGAAAGATTTAATGCTTTATTGTTTTGATCCTAGGCATGCAAAAACAGTTGGAATTAATGTATTTTTTCTTCACTATTTACTCCTCACGTGCTTATCTTTGGCAGCAGTTGTGGGCTTGCAGTCTGTTGGAATTATTTTGGTAGTTGCGATGTTGATTACACCAGGGGCTACAGCATATTTACTTACTGATGAGTTTGATAATATGACAATAATTTCAGTATTAAGTGCAATTATCTCAAGCCTAATAGGAATCTATATTAGTTTTTGGTTTGATCTTGAGACAGGTGGATCAATTGTCTTGGCACAAACTTTTATATTTTTATTCGCTTTTTTATTCGCTCCAAGATACGGAATATTTAAGTTAAAGAAATTTTTTGCTGGTTATAAATGATTGTGGCGGAAGAAACTTTAAATAAAAAGTGGTATTGGTGGCCATTATTTCCCTTATATCCTTATGGGAAAAAGAAAACAATTTTAAGAGAATTAATTCCTGATCAAATATGGTCCTTGGAACAAATACAGGGACTTTATTATGTTGCGGTTCCAATAAGAATGACGGTAATAAAGGTTGATAATGGGTTGATGCTCATAAACCCACTGCCTCCTACAAAAGAATTAATAAATGAGTTAGAAAAATTAATTGCGATTCACGGTAAAGTAAAAACAATAATTCTCCCAAGTGCCTCCGGACTAGAACATAAAATCGGACTGCCAGCTCTTTCAAGAATTTTTAAAGATGCAGAGATTTGGCTTTGTCCTGGACAGTGGAGTTTCCCCATCAATCTTCCACTAGATTTTTTAGGAATTCCATCAAAAAGATCAAGAATACTGTTTGAGGAAGGTACTCCACATGAGAACTCCTTTAAATGGTCTTCATTAGGCCCACTGAATTTAGGACTTGGAAGATATCAGGAGATAAGCTGTTTCCATTATTCTACGAAAACTCTTCATGTAACAGACGCAATAGTTGGAATAGACTCCACTCCACCTGAGATATTTAATTTTGATCCAACTCCACTTCTTTTTCATTCTAGAGAGAGAGGAGATGAACCTTTGATTGACTCCATTGAACAAAGAAAAAAAGGCTGGAAAAGGTTAGTCTTATTTTCATCTTTTTTGAAACCAGGTAAATTAAATATTCCACCTTTAAAAGATATATTTAAGTATTCGTTCAAAAAAGATCTTAGAAATTGGAGATCTCATTTCGGTATTTATCCCTTTTTATGGGAGGAAGATTGGGAATCCTCTCTTGTTGAAATAATGGGTGAAGACACTCCTAAGATTCAAGTGGCACCAGTTTTAAAAAAACTAATTTTCCCTCGTTCAAAAGAAGTGTTACTTAAATGGCTAGAAAATATAAAGTCTTTTGAAAATATGGAATATTTAATTCCAGCTCATTTTACGGCACCGATAAAATTTACAACAGAAGATTGTCAAAAATTAATTAATGAAATTAATTCCCAAAAGTGGGAGAAACTACTGGAGGATAATAAATTTTTAATGAGTTTATATAAAAAGTTGTTTGAACTAGGAATAATTCCTGAAGAAGTAAATCTTTAAAACTATTATTCTTCAATAGTCATGTTTTCATCATTTTTAAGAGTTTGTTCCAGCTCTTTTCTTTGCTCCATTTGTCTTAAGAAATATCCTGTCATCATTGCAGAAGATAATAAATTAGCAATGTTGTCTTTTGAAGATGTTATTTTTACATCAAATTGATCTGAAGGAAGCATTCCAAGAAGACCTTGAACATTATGTCTAATTATTTCTTGAATATCTTCACTAGCTGATTTTGCTACTCTTTGCAAAACTTCTGGAGATTGTTTTTGTAAATATTGGATTAAATCATTCTCATCGTTTGGATCATTATTCTCAGTAGCAAGAAATTCTGGATTAAACATTTCTACAACTTCAAGATATAAAAACCCTACAACATCACGTACCCATTAATCTAAATTATTAAGGGCAGGGAACCGAATAGGTCCAATTTTATTGAACGGCCAATATCTAAAAATAGCTTTACCAATAACCTTTTCATAGGGTAAAAATCCCCAAATATGTGAGTCCATACTATTATTTCTATTATCTCCCATCACCCATAATGATTCTTCTGGGACAATAAAAGGCCCCATTGAATAATTAATATTTTTGTCAAAAACGTAATTGTTTTGAACGATATCATTTAAATAAAGGTTACCATCTCTTACTTCTACCTTGTCTCCAGGTATTCCAATTACTCTTTTTATTAGTGCAGTATCTGCTTCATAACCAGCATTAATTAATTGTTCCGGAACGTTAAAAACAACTATTTTATTTTTTAATTTTGAAAGATTTGATTTGGATGTGATTTTGGGGGTTAGTTTTTCAACAAGAATTTTATCTTGTATTTGAAGAGTTGGAAGCATTGAACCAGATGGGATCCATCTTGGCTCTATAACTTGCCATCGTATAATTAAAGCTATAGATATCCAGATTAAAAGATTTTTTAAATCCTTTATTATTGAATTTCTTTTTTCTTGAGTTGTAGACATGTTTTATTTAATTCAGTTATAGGGAAATTCCAAAGCATTTATATAAATTATGACATCATCTATTGAATGCAAAAATTTTCTTAGAAGTTTACAACTTTTGAATCTTCTTATAAAAATAGGAGTTCAAAATTTAATAATATGTCCTGGAAGTAGATCGGCACCTTTAGCAATAGCTGCTGGAGAATTAAATAAAATAGGACTGGTAAATATTTTTAATTCAATAGATGAGAGATCTGCGGGATTCCACTCTCTTGGGATTTCTGCTGCATCAGGTAATCTCTCTTTAGTTATTACGACTTCTGGGACTGCTGTAAGTAACTTATTGCCAGCAGCAGTTGAGGCAGACCGATCTTGTAAAGGTATTATATTTCTTACTGCTGATAGACCCTTAAGATTAAAAGATTGTGGCGCTAATCAAACAGTAAATCAAGAAGATTTTTTGAGTTCAGTCTGCAGAAGAGTTTTAAGTACAAATCTAAATGGACTTCATGAAACACAAGAAAATGAAATCTTGAATTTAGTTCGAACTATTGAGAAACAAATATCAACCTTCCCTGGTCCTATTCATTTAAATATTCCTATTGATAAGCCTTTAGGTATTTCATTTTTAAATAAAAAGAGTATTTTAGAGGTCTTTGAGAGAATTTATTTAAAGAAAAAATATATATTTCAGGAAGTTGAAATAAAGTCTGATAAAAACAAATTCTTCGAAATTTCAGAAAATTTAAATTTAGATGAATCCGGCATTATTTTGGTAGGTCCCTATCAAGGTTCCATAAATGAATTAACTTCTTTCAATAAGTCTTTAGAACGATTACAAGAGATTACTGGTTGGCCAGTATTTGCTGATCCTGTTTCAGGTGTTTATTCTGGTTTGAGAGGATTAGTCGTGAATTGGGAATTAGTCTTAAGAAAAAATAAAAATTCAATAAATTGTCATCAACTTTTGAGGCTTGGCCCTATGTCATCCTCAATTGATTTGGAGAAGTTTTTAATAAACTTCAAAGGGATACAAATTCTTATAAAAGAAAAAAACTATAGAAAATTGGACCCTATAAAAAAATCATTTGAATATGATTTTGGGCTATCAAATTTTACTACTCTATTGTTAGAAGAATTGTCAATCAACGAAAAAAACAAAAAGTCTCTTACTCCGATGGCTCTAAATCTAATAGAGGAAGGCGAGCAGATTAAAGAAATTTTAAAAGAGAAAATTACTCAAGATAATCAAATTACTGAGTATATGCTTGCAAATCTTGTTCCAAAACTTTGGCCAACTGAAAATCCTATAATGCTCTCGGCGAGTAGCCCGATTAGAGATTGGCTCACATTTTCAGAAAATGGTACTTTAACAAGAAATTGTTTTAGCTTTAGGGGCGCTTCTGGTATAGACGGTACTTTATCTCTTGCATTAGGTATTTCTCGAATTAAAAATCCTCTACTTCTTGTGACTGGAGATTTGGCTTTTATTCATGATATAAACGGTTGGCTGATTGAAAATTCAATCGACATCAATTTGACAATCCTTCTAATAAATAATAATGGCGGAAATATATTTAATCGTATTTATAAAAAAAATTTAAAAGAAGATGAATTAAAAAAACTATTTCTTATGCCAAAAGAAATAAACTGGCCAAAACTCGCAGAGGGCTATCAAGTAAACTTTAAAAGTGTGGCAAATTTTAAAAAATTACGAGAGGCATTAGATTGGAGCATTTCTATCCAGAAATCTGTAATAATTAAAGTTGATGTTGATCCAGAAAATGAAATTTGTGAAAAAAATGCCTTGCTAGAAAAAATTATTGGCAGTTAAATTTATCATTTTCTATCTTTGAATAATTAGATTTCATGAAAGTATTACCTGGAAAAACAACTTTAAATTGGTCAGAATGCAAATCTTATGAGGATATATTGTTTCACAAATCAGATGAGGGAATTGCGAGAATTGCAATTAATCGGCCTGAAAAAAGAAATGCATTTAGGCCACAAACTGTAGATGAACTCATTGAAGCATTTGATATCGTAAGAAATGATGAAACTATTGGCGTAGTTCTCTTTACAGGTGCAGGACCTGACAAGAAAGGCATTTATTCTTTTTGCTCTGGAGGTGATCAGAGTGTAAGGGGTAAAAATGGATATAAAAATGATGAAGGGAAGCAGAGATTAAATGTACTTGAACTTCAAAGATTAATAAGAAGTTTGCCTAAAGTGGTTATTGCTTTAGTTCCTGGTTTCGCAATTGGAGGAGGGCAGGTACTTCATCTAATTTGTGATCTCAGTATCGCCTCTGAAAATGCAATATTTGGTCAAACAGGTCCAAGAGTTGGTAGTTTTGATGCGGGTTTTGGATCTAGTTATTTAGCAAGACTTGTTGGTCAAAGAAAAGCAAAAGAAATTTGGTTTTTGTGTAGAAAATATAATTCCAAGGAAGCTCTGAAGATGGGCTTGATAAATGCAATTACAAAGATTGAAGAATTAGAAGCTGAGGGTGTAATCTGGGCAAGAGAGATTTTACGAAATAGTCCAACGGCTATTCGTATTCTTAAAGCTTCATTTAATGCAGAGAATGATGGGATTGCAGGTATTCAAGAATTATCTGGATACGCAACTCAATTATTCTATTCGACTGAAGAAGCTCAAGAAGGTAGAGATGCCTTTCTTGAAAAGCGTCCACCAGACTTTTCTGACTATAAGTGGACACCCTAGTTTATTTTTCAAAAGAACTTTTTAAATAATTATCAATGAGAATTCTTCTTGCCGCTGCTGAATGTGCTCCAATGATCAAAGTTGGAGGTATGGGAGATGTGGTTGGTTCGTTGCCTCCATCTTTGATAAAACTTGGTCACGATGTAAGGGTAATAATTCCAGGATATGGAAAATTGTGGAGTCTTTTAGAGGTATCGAATGAACCAGTCTTTAGATCAAATACAATGGGCAATGATTTCTCCGTATATGAAGCAAAACATCCCATTCATAATTATGTGATTTACCTAGTTGGTCATCCAACATTTGACTCTGACCAAATATACGGAGGCGAAAATGAGGACTGGCGCTTTACATTTTTTGCAAGTGCCACTGCTGAATTTGCCTGGAATTGTTGGAAACCTCAAGTTCTCCATTGCCATGATTGGCACACTGGCATGATTCCTGTGTGGATGCATCAGGACCCCGAAATTAGTACTGTCTTCACAATTCATAATTTAAAATACCAAGGACCTTGGAGATGGAAACTTGAAAAAATGACTTGGTGCCCTTGGTATATGCATGGAGACCATACAATGGCTGCTGCAATGTTGTACGCAGATAGGGTCAATGCTGTTTCTCCGACTTATGCAGATGAAATTAAAACTCATGAATACGGGGAAAGCCTTGAAGGATTACTTAATTACATTTCAGGTAAATTAAGGGGAATTCTTAATGGCATAGATCTTGATGAATGGAATCCAGCCAAAGACCCAGTTTTACCTGCAAAATTTAGTATTAAGAATTTAGAAAATAGGCTAGAAAATAAAAAAATTCTGCAGAGAGAAATGGGTCTCGAAGTTAATCCAAAAAAATATCTTTTAGGTATGGTCAGTAGGTTAGTTGATCAAAAAGGGGTTGACTTACTTCTACAAGTTTCCAGAAGACTTTTAGCATATACAGATTCGCAAATAGTTGTTTTAGGGACTGGGGATAGATATTTAGAGTCGGGATTATGGCAGCTTGCATTAGACTATCCAAGAAGATTTTCTGTGTTTCTTACTTATGATGATTCTTTATCAAGACTTATTTATGGTGGCTCTGATGCATTTTTAATGCCAAGTAGGTTCGAACCTTGTGGCATTAGTCAACTACTTGCTATGAGATATGGTTCTATTCCAATAGTAAGGCGAGTAGGAGGTTTAGTTGACACAGTTTTACCTCATGATCCAGAAAATAACAGTGGCACTGGTTTTTGCTTCGATCGCTTTGAACCTATAGATTTCTATACATCTTTAGTAAGGTCTTGGGAGGCCTTTAGGCATAAAGATAGTTGGGAATTATTGCAAAAAAGAGCAATGAGCCAAGAGTTTAGTTGGCAAAGATCCGCTCTCGAATACGAAGTTATGTATAAAGATGTTTGTGGAATAAAAGAACCATCTCCAGATTTTGCTGAAGTTGAAAAATTTTCTTATGGACAATCGGCTGATCCATCTTTAAAAAAAGTATGACTTAATTTTTTAATGGAATTCTCTTTATCAGAATTAAACAACGTTTTGGGGGATATTAAAAATCTGAGTGAAGGGAAAAGAGATTCTTTAAATTTTAAAAATATAAGTATTGATAGTAGAACTTTATTAAAAAATGATCTTTTTATAGCTATAGAGGGCAAAAATTTTGATGGACATAGTTTTCTTCCAAATGTTTTAGATAAAGGGGTTAAATCAGTAGTAATAAAAAAAGGTATGCAGAGATTACTTCCTAGTAATTTTCCTTATTGGGTTGTAAATGACACATTAGAGGCATTTCAAAAATTAGCATTGCTAAAAAGAAAAAAATTAAATATCCCAATTGTCGCAATAACTGGTTCAGTGGGTAAAACAACAACAAAAGAAATGATTGGTGGAGTTTTAAATAAACTTGGAAGAATTAAATTATCTCATTCAAATTTCAATAATGAGATTGGAGTTGGTCTTACTATTCTTGCTACAGATATAGAGGATAAAGCTTTAGTTCTTGAGATGGGGATGAGAGGTCTTGGACAGATCGAGAATTTATCTAAATATAGTGAACCCGATATTGCAGTTATTACTAACATTGGCACAGCTCATATTGGATTGTTAGGTTCAAAGAAAAATATTACTTATGCAAAGTGCGAAATTAGTAAGTACTTAAATCCCGAAGGAGTTGTAATAATTCCAGCAAATGATCCATTCCTAGAAAAAACTTTAAAAGAAGTTTGGAAAGGTAAAGTTATAAAACTAAAACTGCTAAATATAGAAAATAAAAAGGAGAGTTTCAAGAAAGACAATAATTTGCGAGGATTTTATAATCCTTCTAATAAAACAATTTTAATTGAAGAAAATATCTTTGAAATTTCACTTGAGGGATTTCACAATGCTTCGAATTTTTTATTTGCTTATGCAGTTGCCAAAGAGCTAGGCATAGATTTTGCAAGTTTTAATAAATTTGATTTTGCAATTTTAGATGGAAGGAATAAAATTTTGAAATCAGTAAAAACAACAATATACGATGAATCATATAATGCTTCGCCAGAGTCAGTAAAAGCATGTCTAAAAAACCTACTTGAAAAACCGAGAAATAAATTTTTCATATTTGGAAGTATGCAAGAATTGGGAGAAGAATCTGAAAAATATCATAAAGAAATATTCAATTTAATAAATAATTCAGACATAGAAAAGTGTTTATTTATTTGCGATAAAAAAAATGAAAAAGTTTACATCAATTATCTAAAAGATAAGAAAAAATTTATAGTTTTAAATAATATTAAAGATGTACCTAAAGAGATAAACAAATCTACAAAAAAAGGTGATTCTATTCTTATAAAAGGAAGCAGATGCTGGAAACTTGAAAAAATTATTGAATTAATTAATTAGATCAGGATTTTTTTCTTTCCCAATTTTCTATATTTACTTGCTTAGTTCTTGAGATTGCTAATGAATTATCTTTGGAGTCTTTTGTGATCACTGAACCAGCTCCAGTTGTAACTGATTCCCCAAGATTTATTGGTGCTACAAAAACTGTATTTGCACCAATACTGGAATTTTTACCAATTTTTGTTTGATGTTTTTTCTGACCATCAAAATTTGCAGTAATAGTACCTGCTCCAATATTTGTAGATCTTCCAATAATAGAATCGCCAATATAACTTAAATGGTTTACTTTAGATTCTTCTTCTAATTGACTATTTTTGATTTCAACAAAATTACCTATTTTGCTAAGGGAAGATATTTTGGAATTAGGTCTTATATGACTATAAGGGCCAATTTTTATATGATCCATTATCTGAGAAGCATAAACAGTAGAGTTTGAAATTTCACAATTTAATCCCACATTAGAATTTTCAATAAAAGTATTTGGTCCGATAATGCAATGACTATTTATTTTGGTATTTCCTCTTATGTGTGTATTAGCCTCTATGATTACATCCTTACCAATTTCAGCTTCTTCACTAATTGAACAACTTGCTTTATTTATAAAAGTTACACCATTAAGCATATGCTTTTCTTTAATTGAATTCTGAATAAAATCCTCGCATTCTGATAGTTGAATTCTGTTATTAATTCCTTGAAGCTCTCCATTATCCTCTACCTCGAGGCTTAAGGAATCTTTTAGTGAAGATACTGTATCTGTTAAGTAGATCTCTTTTTGATTGTTATTGCTTTGCAATGTATTAATTATTTCTGACAAGTTACCCCAGTTAAAACAGTAAACACCTGCATTTATTAATGGATTTTTTCTTTCTAAATCATCGCAATCTTTTTCTTCAACAATTCTCTCTATAAAATTGCCCTTTAAAAAAACTCTGCCATATCCATGAGGATTTGTTTTCTTTGTAGTAATTAAAGAAACATCAGCTTTTTTGGAATCGTGTAAATATAAAAGCCTTTTTAGAGTACTAGGCCTAATGAGTGGCACATCGCCGTTAAGTACCAAAAGGTTCCCTTCATGTTTTTTTACTTCTCTACAAAGGACCTGGATAGCATGACCCGTCCCTGATTGAGGTTCTTGAATGACAAATTGTATTTTTTTATCTTTTGGGATCGAATTTTGTACTTCTTTTGATTTGTGTCCAGTAATTATGAAAATTTGATCAGGTTTTAATTTGACACATGAATCAATTACTCTTTGTAGAAGACTTTTGCCAGAAATCTTATGTAAAACTTTAGGCAATGAGCTTTCCATCCTAGTGCCCTTGCCTGCTGCTAATATCGCAACACTTAACATGTTTATTTGAAATCCTTATTTAAATCTAACTCTTAAAGGATAACTTCGTCATTCCCCACTTCTCTCTCCATTTTTTTGTAGATAATAGATTTGAGAAAAATTGCTCATCTAATCTTCTTTTGATTATATCGTCTTTACTTGAGTTTAAACCTTGATCCCTATATGGAATACTAGCTTTAGTCAAGAGATGTTCCTCTTCCATTAAAGATAACTTTTCAAAATTGAAATTAGGTTTCAATTTATTCTTATCAAATTTTGATATTGCGACAGTTCCCTGACTCCAAAAAGTCCTGTTTTTAAAACTTGGCTTAATATTAAAAATTTCTAATCCAAGATTTCTTAAAGTTTTTCTTACTGCCGCTGAAGAAGAATAAGTTATTAAATAACCTTGAGAATTAAGCTTTTCTGTGACTTTAGATAAAAATTCAATTGTCCATACTTGTGGGCATTTTTGAGGTGAAAAACCATCTAAATAAATCAGATCGAATTTAATAGATGAAGGAATAATTTTGATTTTTTCTCTAGCATCACCCCACAAAACACTGCATTTAAAAAATTGATCCTCAAAGTAGTCTTTACGATACAATGATTCAAATATTGTTCTGACTTTTGGAGCCCATAATTTAAGGAAAGATTCATTCCTAAGCGAATATTCAAGAGGCTTTTTATCAATCTCCAACGCATACAAATTTAAATATGATTTTTGTTTAATTAATTCATCTAATAAAGAAGCAGAATTGTATCCTAAACCAAAACATATATCCAAAACATTTAGAGATTTACCCTTAAATCTTTCCAAATTAGAAGTAGCTGTAAACTTTAACTTTGTTTCCTCCAATGCGCCCAATAAACTATGGAAGTTCTCTTGAAAAAACGCACTTCTTAAAGAGTAACTACCATCTTTAGTTAAAACTTCTATTAATTCAGACAAAAACTTTTTGATTTAGTTAATTAGTTAGTTTGGCCAGCTCTTCCCAAAAAGTGGGATACGAGACGCTAGCTGCATCTGCCCTCATGATTTTTGAGGTACCTTTGGCGAGAAGTGAAGCAATAGCAAGACTCATCGCTACTCGATGATCTGTCTCACTGTCTACCTCCGCAGAATGAAATTTTGATTGCCCATTAATAATTAACCCATCCTCTTTTTCTGTTATTTCAGCACCGAGTTTTTGTAACTGTCGTGCCATGACTTTTAATCGATCTGTCTCCTTAACTCTTAATTCTTGTGCATCTTTAATTTCTGAAACTCCATTACAAAAACAGGCAGCCACAGTAAGGATAGGAATTTCATCTATAAGTTTTGGGAGAATATCTCCTTCAATAGTGAATGATCTTAAATTATTTGAAGTCTTTACTTTAATAGATCCAATAGGTTCACCTGCAATAGTGGATTTATCTAAAATCTCATAATTGCACCCCATTGAATCCATTACATCTAAAATCCCTGTTCTAGTGGGATTTAATCCGACATTTTGAATTAAAACCTCTGAATTTGGAACAATAGATGCAGCAATCATCCAAAAAGAAGCAGAGCTTATATCTCCAGGAATCAATATTCTCTGGCCAATTAAGTTGCCCCCTGACTTGATAACTATATTTCTTCCTAATTCCCCTCTGATACTGATGTCTGCTCCAAATGCTTTTAACATTCTTTCAGTATGATCTCTTGAAGATGCTGGTTCAATAACAGAAGTAGTTCCAGAAGCTGTGAGGCCTGCTAATAAGATTGCGGATTTTACTTGAGCGCTCGCTACAGGGGTTCCGATAACACATCCTTTTAGTTTATTCCCATCAATTGAGATTGGAGCTTTGTTTCCTTTTTCTCTTCCGAAAATTTTGCCACCCATCAAGGATAATGGTTTACCCACCCTCCCCATTGGCCTTTCATTGAGAGAAATATCACCTGTTAAGATAAAATTCTTACCTTCTTGACCGGCAAGTAACCCCATTAATAATCTCATGGTGGTTCCCGAATTCCCACAATTTAGAATCTCTTTGGGCTCTTTTAATCCATCAAGACCCAATCCTGAAATTGTAAAAGTCTCATTTTTTTTTATTTCTGGTATTTTTACACCTAATTTTCTAAGACAATCAGCAGTTGAAAGTGGATCTTCAGAATGTAAAAACCCTTCAATAGTTGTCTCACCCTTAGCAATACTTCCTATTATTAGAGCTCTATGAGAAATAGATTTATCTCCAGGTACTTTTACATTTCCTTTTAAATTAACTCCACCTTTTATTGTGCGGATATTATTCATTTTCAAATTAAATACTTGATAAGATTTCTGTAAAACAAATTAGTTATATATTATCAATAAGTTTGTTTAAAAAAAAAAATAATCAAATTAAGTAACTGTTTTCTATAATAAAACCAGAAAAGGACTTGATTATTAATCTTACTTATTATCACGTTGCAAAGGATGTTCCGGAAACAAGTCCAGACATCGCTGTGGTCATTGATGTTTTAAGAGCTACAACCACAATTTCTTGGGCATTAAAAAATGGAGCTGATTCAATACAAGTTTTTGCAGATTTAGATTTATTGAAAGAATCTGCAATTAAGTGGCAAGCTGAAAAGAGACTAATGCTTGGAGAGAGAGGCGGAAAGAAGATTGAGGGCTTTGATTTAGGAAATTCTCCTTTATCCGTTACAAAAAAAGTTGTTGATGGTAAAAGACTATTTATGAGTACGACTAATGGGACTAAATCATTGCAAAAAGTTCAAAATGCTAAACATTTATTTGCTATGGGTCTCCCGAATAGGAAAGCAGTTGCCGAAAAAATCATTTCATTGAAAACAGATAATCTTTTAATACTTGGTAGTGGTTGGGAAGGCTCTTATTCACTTGAGGATTCATTAGCTGCTGGTGCTTTGGCTTCATATCTAAAAGATAATTGTGATTTCGAAATTAATATTCTGAATGACGAATTACAAGCGGCTTTGGCACTCTGGGATTTTTGGAAAAATGATATTTTGAAATGTTTAAAAACAGCAACCCATGGCAAAAGATTGACAAGTCTTGGAGATTATGAGGATGATTTTAAATGTTGCTCTGAACTTGATTGCTTAGATATTGTTCCAGCTCAAGTTGAAAGAGGTGTGATTCGTGCCTCATGATTTACGAATTTGTTCACTAGGAGTAAAGTCTTGACTGATTTTTTGGTAGCTGCATTGCAAATTACAAGTACTTCAAATGTTGAAGCAAATTTTATTGAAGCAGAAGAACAGATTGAATTAGCTGCTAGAAGAGGTGCTGAGCTAATAGGATTGCCTGAGAATTTTGCTTTTTTAGGAGGAGATGATGAAAAACTTAGATTAGCTTCAGAATTGTCTGAGAAGTGTGCAAATTTTCTAAAAACTATGTCACAAAGATATCAAGTATTTCTCTTGGGAGGAGGGTATCCTGTCCCTGCTGGAGATGACAGTCATACTTTTAATAGGTCAGCCTTATTTGGGAAAGATGGACAGATCTTGGCAAGATACGACAAGATTCATTTGTTTGATGTTGATTTGCCAGATGGAAATTTATATAAGGAATCATCCACCATTTTATCTGGAGCGGAGTATCCACCTGTTGTAGATGTCCCAGGTTTATGCAAAATAGGATTATCGATTTGTTACGACGTGAGATTTCCTGAACTTTATAGATATTTGTCTTCTAATGGTGCAGAGCTAATTATGATCCCCGCAGCTTTTACAGCATTTACTGGAAAAGATCATTGGCAAATCCTTTTACAAGCAAGAGCAATTGAGAATACAGCATATGTAGTCGCTCCAGCTCAAACTGGGATTCATTATGGAAGAAGGCAAAGTCATGGCCATGCAATGGTAATTGACCCTTGGGGTACAGTTTTATCTGATGCCGGAAAGACTCAGGGAGCTGCAATTGCTCCTGCTGATAAAGAAAGAGTAAAGAAAATTAGGGAGCAGATGCCAAGCCTTAAACATAGAAAAAACAAATTGTTTTCAAACTAATGATAAAGTTTTTAGATAATAAACTTTTTCGTTATTTATCCATTTTTTTATTTTTAAATTCTTCAATCCTTCCAGTTAAATCTTCAAGTGCTCTTGCGGCATGGGCTATAAATACTAATGGGGTTTTAGAATTAAGAACTAAATCAAATACAAAATTAAAAGCATACTTTCAGAAGGCTAACCAAATAGCAGGAGATAGATTCTGGGTAGATTTTCCTGGAGAATTAAAAAATCCCAGAATAATAAAAGGTAATGGCTCAATAAAAGAAATTAGATTAGGTAAACCAGTTAAGGGTAAAACAAGACTAGTTATTGAATTTAAGGAAGAGACTTATTTGAAACCTTTGACTTGGCAAATGGTTGGCTTAGATCAAAATAGGTGGAGAATTAAACTATTTAAACCAAAATATTCATTTAAAAAGATTGGTGAAGGTTTAGTTGCAAAGAAAAGAGGAAATATCAAAGCAAATCAAAATTTAATTCATAAGAAGAAAATCAATTATGGGTTGTTGAAACTTCCAGAGGTAAAACGAAACAAGTTTGAGGTTGTAATCGATCCAGGGCATGGAGGCCCTGATCCAGGAGCAATAGGTATTGGTGGTATTAGAGAAACAGATGTTGTTCTAGAGGTTTCAAAAATAGTTAAAAATTTACTTTTTGAGAAAGGTGTCAAAGTAAGGTTGACTAGAACAAATGACGTTGATTTGGATTTACCTCCAAGAGTTTCCATTGCTAATAATACGAATGCAGATATCTTTGTAAGTATTCATGCAAATGCCTCAAGAGGTAAAAGAAGGGACATAAATGGATTGGAAACCTTTTATTACAGAGGGTGGAGAGGAAGATTACTCGCGAAAAGAATTCAAAAACAAATTTTAAGAGTTTCCCCTGGGAGCCCTGATCGGGGAGTTAAACAAGGACGATTTTATGTAATTAAAAATACTAGAATGCCTGCAGTCCTAGTAGAAATTGGATTTTTAACGGGAAGATTAGATGCAAGAAGATTAGAAAAAATAACCCATCGAAAAAGATTAGCCTATGCGATTGCAAAAGGCATCCTCGAATATCTAGATAAAGTAGGGTGAAACTTAAAATAGGTATATTTGACAGTGGTATAGGAGGCTTTACTATCCTTAATTCTTTACTAAAAACACGTAAAGATGTAGAAGTCTTTTATTTGGCGGATACAAAAAGAATACCTTTTGGGAGTAGAAATTCTAAAGAGATAAGATTAATTGCAAAGGAGATTTGTACTTTTTTTGTTGATAAGAATTTGGATGCTCTTTTAGTAGCTTGTAACACTACTAATGCGTGTGCGCTTGATATTCTGGAAGATAATTTGAAGATCCCTTGTTTTGACCTTATAAACTCAGTATCGGAAATAGTTGATAAACAGATAATTGGTGTCCTAGCAACACAAACAACTGTTCGATCATCGTATTACAAGAAAGCTATAAATTCTAAAAAAGAGAATAAGATAATATTTCAGCAAGAATGTCCAGAATTTGTATCAGAAATCGAAAAAGAAAAATTAAAACTTGATAAGTTAAATAGTCTTTCAGACTCATATTTAAGACCACTAATAAACAAAAATATTGAAGAATTAATACTTGGATGTAGTCACTATCCTTTAATTTATGACTTATTAAGAAAAAAATTAGATTCAAATATAAAAATTATTGACCCATCGGTAGCATTAATAAAAAAATTTAATGAATCTTTTGCTATTCCAAAAAATGACCGCTATGAGAGTATTTCTTTCGAAAATGTAAAATTTTTTGTTACTTCAGAAAGAGATGAGTTTTCTTGTAAAGTAAAATTTTGGCTTGGAATTAATAAAGAAATTAGGTTAGTTAACCTCCGAAGTAATGTTTGATTCCTTAAGATATAGAAGAGGTCAATCATGAATACAGTAACAGAGCTACTACAACCAGTTGAAAATGATCTTGATGATCTTATTTTAGAACTGAAAAATCTAATAGGAGCTGGACACCCAATTCTTCAAGCCGCAGCAGAACACCTTTTTAGTGCTGGAGGTAAAAGGTTGAGACCTGGTATAGTTTTATTGATTTCAAAAGCTATATCTCCTGAATTTATTTTAACCAGTAAACATAAAAGGCTTGCTGAGATTACTGAAATGATTCATACGGCATCATTAGTTCACGATGATGTTGTTGATGAGGCTTCTACAAGGAGAGGCGTAGATACAGTACATAGCAGATTTAATACCAGAGTAGCTGTTTTGGCAGGTGATTTTTTATTTGCTCAAGCAAGTTGGCACCTTGCAAACCTTGATAATGTAAACGTAGTTAAATTACTCAGTAGAGTAATAATGGATTTGGCAGAAGGTGAAATTAAACAAAATCTAAATAGATTTGACTCTGCTCAATCTTTTTCGAAATATATTAATAAGAGCTATTGTAAAACAGCATCATTAATAGCAAACAGCTCTAAAGCAGCAGGAGTTTTAAGTGGTCTTAATGATGAAAACTTAACCTCTTTGTACGATTTTGGCAAAAATATTGGTCTGGCTTTTCAAGTTGTAGATGACATACTTGACTTTACTGGAAATGATAAACAACTCGGAAAACCTGCAGTTAGTGATCTTGCAAGTGGTTATCTTACTGCACCGGTTTTATATGCCTTAGAAGAAAATAAGAAATTGTCTGTTCTTATTAACAGAGAACTTGCTGAAAAAGATGATTTAGATGATGCCCTAAGTATCATTATGAATTCTAAAGCTATCGAAAGTTCCAGAAAACTAGCTGAGGATTTTGCAATGCTTTCTAAAGAAGCTCTAGTTTGGCTCCCTGATTCAGAATATAAAAGAGCTTTAATGGCTCTTCCAGAATTTGTTCTAAGCCGTATTTATTAGATCTATTAGATATAAATCTTTGAGCTAAATTAATATTAAAATTTTTGAAAACCTTAATTTTTTCGACTAAATTTATTAAACATAGATTTATTTAATGTCATTAGATAAAAAAAATTCAATCAATAACATACTTGAAGAAAAGAGAATTTTCCCTCCTTCAAAAAAATTTGTAGATAACTCAAATATTAGTACTCAAGAAGAATTACTAAGTCTAAAAAAACAAGCATCAGATAATCCCACTCAATTTTGGGAATCTTTTGCAAAATCTGACTTAGATTGGTTTGAGCCATTTCAAACTGTATTAGATAACGAAAATGCTCCCTTTTTTAAATGGTTCAAAGAAGGGAAACTCAATATTACATATAACTGCTTAGATAGACACATTAAGAGAGGGCTTGGAGGGAAGACTGCACTTATATGGGAAGGTGAACCCGGAGATAGCAAAAAATATACTTACGAAGAACTTCTAAAAGAGGTATGTAAAGCAGCTAATGCATTAAAAGCAATTGGTGTAAAAAAAGGAGATTTGGTATGTATTTATATGCCGATGATTCCTGAAGCGATGTTTGCGATGTTAGCTTGTGCAAGAATTGGCGCGCCTCATTCAGTTGTCTTTGGAGGATTTTCTTCAGAAGCTTTAAAAGATAGGTTAATTGATGGAAACGCAAGATTTGTTATTACTGCTGATGGTGGCTTTAGAAAAGATAAAGTGATTGAACTTAAGCAAGCAGTTGATGCGGCTATTGAAAGTGGGGCAGATAAAGTTGTTGAAAAAGTAGTTGTTGTTCAACGAACAAAAAAAAATATTTCGATGGTTGATGATAGAGATATATGGTGGCATGAATTACTAAAAGATCAAAAAGATCAGTGTGAACCAGAAATAATGAATAGCGAAGATAGACTTTTTATTCTTTATACTTCAGGCTCTACTGGAAAGCCCAAAGGTGTAGTTCACACTACAGGCGGTTACAATCTTTGGTCCCATTTGACATTTAAATGGATTTTTGATTTAAAAGATGACGACATTTACTGGTGTACTGCTGATGTTGGTTGGATTACAGGCCATAGTTACATAGTTTATGGGCCTTTATCTAATGGTGCTACAACTTTAATGTATGAGGGAGTGCCAAGACCCTCAAATTTAGGGGCTTTTTGGGAAATTGTTCAAAAATATAAGGTTTCTATTTTTTATACTGCACCAACTGCAATAAGATCATTTATGAAGTCAGGTCGTGAAATCCCTGATAAATATAATCTTGAGAGTCTTAGACTTTTGGGCACAGTAGGAGAACCGATTAATCCTGAAGCATGGATATGGTACAAGGATGTTATTGGTCAAAATAAATGCCCTATCGTTGATACCTGGTGGCAAACTGAGACTGGTGGTGTGATGATAAGTCCCTTGCCTGGAGTAGTTGCTACAAAGCCAGGTTCGGCTACTTTCCCTCTGCCAGGAATCGAAGTTGAAATCGTTGATAAGAATGGAAATAAGGTTAAGGAGAATGAGGGTGGTTATTTAATTATTAAGAAACCATGGCCAGGAATGATGAGAACAATTCACGGAAACTCAGAGAGATATTTGGAGAGTTATTGGGAATATATTCCCTTTAAAGGAGAAAAAAATGTTTATTTTGCTGGAGATGGAGCACGCATTGATAAAGATGGATATATATGGATTATGGGAAGAGTTGATGATGTCATAAGTGTCTCAGGACACCGGTTAGGAACAATGGAAATAGAATCTGCTTTGGTAAGTCATAAATCAGTTGCAGAGTCTGCAGTTGTTGGCAAAAAAGATGATTTAAAAGGTGAAGTTATAGTTGCTTTTGTATCTCTAGAGAAAGACGTGAAGAGTTCTTCAGAATTAGTAGAGAATTTAAAGAAACATGTTGTTAATGAAATTGGAATTATCGCAAAGCCTGAGAAAATTATAATTTCTGACTCTCTTCCGAAAACACGTAGTGGAAAAATTATGAGGCGAATTTTAAGATCTTTGGCTTCTGGAGAAAAAATTAGTGGTGATATAAGCACTCTTGAAGATAGTTCTGTTTTGGATAAACTGAAAGAATTATCCTAATCGGATTCATCAATTAAATTTGAAATTTTTTTTATAGTATTTCTTTTGAATTCATCATCCGCCCAATCTCCTAAAAAATTTTCTCTTAGTCCTGCGCTTGCAATTATAGTATGTGTACCTTTTAACATTACTCCCTTAGAATTATCTTCTTTTCTTGCTCTCAGACAAGAAAATAATTTCTCTGTTTGATCTAATTCGTCTGAGTTGAATTTTATTAGAAAGTTATTTTTTTGATTATATGTTTTTTCAATTAATCGCAAAGTTCTTTCAGGGCTTGGGCTGAATTCACTGTTGAATTCTAATTTTTGAGAAATTTGTTTCAATAATGGAATTGATTTGTTAGCGCTGAAGTTATTAAAACTAATTGATATGAATTTTTCGCAATTTCTTCCACCATCAGGTGAAATTAGATGAAGTTTGCAGCCTAGGCTATGACCAATTCTTATCGAAGGGATAGATGATCCTATTCTCTTGGATAAAGATATTCGGCAATTCTTGAAATCCTTCCATGCTTTAATAGCAAGTTGTTGGTGATCAAATTGTGGATTGTATTTATATGCATGTACTGCATAGTTTTTATTAATTAAACTCTCTATGAATCTTTTATAAGTTAAATCTGGTTTCGAAGCTAGATAACTTCCACCAATAAATTCAACAATTTTTTTTGGATTTGGAGGCCAATAACAAAAATTATTAAATTGATATTTTGTAAAAGTCATCTTTCATAAACTAAGAATGTTTCACAAGTTATTTTCTAATCATGTTTCTTAATTTATATTAATTTAAGAGAAATTTTTATTAAATGCGTCAAGATAAATGAAAGTGTTTTCAGCTAATTGGAACAATCTAACAAAAGAGAATTAAATCAATTGGATATTCTTCAGGAACCAGTTACTAGTTATCCCTCTGAAGAGAGTGTAGCTAATCAAAATAAAAAAATCGAAAAAATTTTAATTCTTGATACTGAAACAACGGGTTTAGACGAAAATAAAGATGAAGTGATAGAGATAGGTTGTATTTTGTTTGATGTATCTTTTAAGTGCGTGCTTTCACAAGTTTCATTTTTATTCCCAGTTAATAATAATCAAGCCGAACATATTAATGGTATATCTGCCGCAGTAACTAATATCTCGCAACCATGGGAAGATGGATTGAATTTCTTTCTGAAACTTGTTGATTGTTCGGATTTCATTATCGCTCATAATGTAGAGTTTGATAAGAAATGGTTTGGGAAAGGAAGATTACCTAAACTTAATAAAAAATGGATATGCAGCTTAGAGGATATTAATTGGTCTTTTCAAAAATCACTAAAAAATAGACCCTCAGTAACTGATTTAGCTTTATCTTTTTCAATACCAGTTTGGAATTTACATAGAGCTTTATCTGATTGCTTTTACATATCTGAGGTCTTCAAAAAATGCGACAATTTAGAGGAACTTTTACTTAAAGCTACCGAACCGAGGTTTTTATACAAGGCGCTTATTAGTTACGAAGACAGATCTTTAGCTAAAAATGCTGGGTTCAGATGGAATAGTCCTGTGCAAGGAGCTTGGTCAAGAAAATTAACTACTGATGAGGCAAAAAATCTTGATTTTAGAGTAGAGATTTTGAATTAATGTTCAATAAATTTTTTCTAAGAAAATATCTAGTGCATCTTACAGGGCATCCATTTTTTACCCATTTTATGTGCTCCAATACATCCGTATTTTGAGGCAGCCTTTTCAGCTTCTTGTTTGGTGTTATATAGATCTGACATCATATTTTCTTTGCTCGAATTTGAAATTTGTTTGGAATGATTATGATGATTGTGTTGAGAATTAGGTGAATACTCCCATATTCCCATAGTGGTTACCCCAGCAGAGATAATTCCCATCCCAACTACTGATAAATTGACTATTCCCATTGCTACTGCACCAAAAGAGAATACTCCCATTGGAACCACTCCAATACTTATTACTCCCATTGGCACTATGCCTACAGAAACTATACCAAGGGGTGCTATTCCAAAAGCAATTTTTTTTGGTTTTGTACCGCAATGCAGAGACTCTTTATTTTTATTAATTTCCAATAGTTTTTCTAAATGTTAAATTAAAATTGTCCCACAAAACAATCAATTAAAGATTAATTCCTACTTGAATTAAAAATTTTGAATTATTTCCTAGAACTTTGAATAACTTAAAAAATCTTAGAGGAACGGTAGATTTGCTGCCTGATCAATTAATAAAGTGGCAAAACGTTGAGAAAATTGTATTAGAGCAACTCGCAAGAGCATCTATCAATGAAATAAGAACACCAATACTAGAAATGACTGAATTATTTATAAGAGGAATTGGTGAAGGAACAGATGTTGTCAGTAAGGAAATGTATACATTTATTGATAGAGGGGGAAGATCCTGCACTCTTAGGCCTGAAGGAACCGCATCCGTTGCACGAGCATTAATACAAAATGGAATGTTGTCTAATCATCCTCTACAAAAACTGTGGTACATGGGGCCTATGTTTCGATATGAAAGACCTCAAGCAGGTAGGCAAAGACAGTTTCATCAGCTAGGTGTTGAGTTTATAGGATACGATTCAGTTAGAAGTGATGTTGAAATTATTGCTTTAGCTTGGGATATCTTAGGTAAATTAGGAATAAAAGAACTTAATCTTGAAATAAATACTTTGGGCGATCTAAATGATAGATTAAATTTTCAAAAATCTTTTTTAAAATGGCTAGAAAAAAATAAAAATTCTCTAGATTTAGATTCTCAGAACAGGATTACTAAAAATCCGTTAAGGATTTTGGACTCTAAGAATACTCAAACACAAAAAGCTCTAAAGAATGCCCCAAGATTATTTGATTTTTTATCTGAAGAAAGTCATAAAAGATATTCAAGCTTAAAGAAAAATTTAGAGTTTTTAAAAATACCTTATTTGGAAAATTTTAATCTTGTAAGAGGTTTAGATTACTACACCCATACAGCTTTTGAAATTACTAGTGGAGCTCTAGGCTCCCAAGCTACAGTTTGCGGAGGAGGAAGATACGACGATCTAATAAAACAAATGGGAGGGCCAAATACCCCTGCAATTGGTTTTGCTATTGGTTTAGAAAGATTAATTTTACTCGCAGGAAAAGAGCTTGAAATTCCAAGAAATACTGATATCTATATCATTAATCAAGGCTTAATTGCTGAATCATTAGCAATGGATTTAGCTAGAAAATTAAGAAATTATGATTTGTTAATTGAGTTAGATTTAAGCGGAGCCTCATTCTCTAAACAATTTAAAAAGGCAAATAAACTAAAATCTAAAAGTATCATTGTTATTGGTGATGATGAGGCAGTTAAAGGTAAATTTATTATAAGACTCTTTGATCAATCAGGTAATGGGAATGAAGAAGAGGTTATATCTTTTGAGAATGATATTGAATTAGAAAAGTGGATAAATAACAATTTACTTGCAAAGTGATGTTCTTGAAGATAGTGATAATTTTTCTTTTTATATTTATTTTTTTTAATTTAAGGAATTTTCTTAAGTTAAATATAAAACAAAAAGGTTTGAAGGCTAAAAAATTAACAACTTTCAATAAAAAGAATCTTAATAATTGGATGAATTTAACTAAAAAAGAAAGATATAGCTTATCAAAACAAGATTCTGTTAACTATATGGATAGAAGAAAACTTTTATTAGACGAAATTAGAAATGAATATAAGAAAATATCTAAAAAAAATTCTGAGGGGAACATTGAGAAAAAATAATTATGGAAAATTACTGGACTTCTAATAAAACCATAAATGGATTGAGACATTTTGTTTTAGTAAATGAGACTAAAGAAAAAGGAAACATTAGTTTTTTAATGGTTTCTGTCCTTGATTCTGAAATTAACTTAAAAATTAATTACGAAGAATTAATAAATAGTGGAAATTGGCACAAGGGTTGGATCAATCTTTCAAATCATCAATCGATTACAGAAGAATACGTTAACTATAAATCCATCAATAAAGGAGAGGATATCGATGAGATATTCATTAATGAAGATTCTTTATTTAATATTTCTTGATTTGATAAAAATCTTTCAAATCTCTTTTCTTTGTTAATACTAGGTTTTTTGTGACTTAATAATTATTTAAAAGTTTTACCCCTTTCAAAAAAATAAAATTAACGTTATCAAGGATTAATAATATTTACTTAATTCAATGTTAGGGGATATGTGGAGCTCATCTGAGTTGACCTCTGAAAAGCTCGGAATAACTGAAATTAAACTTTCTTTTTTACGTGAAAATGGAATACTCAAGCCTGGGATCCATTGGAAAAGCTCTCCACTCGGTCAGAAAAAACCTTGGAAACCCAAAGCGCTATACAATATAAAAATGTGCAGACAAGTAATTAATAAATTTTATTCTGAAGAAAAATATAATATTGCAGCATAAAACTGATATGCTTTTCTTATTAATTTGGGAAAATATATAAAATATTTATTCGATTAGATTCTCATCCATACACTCAATTAGAGTGTTTTGCAAAGTTGGATATAAGTTAATCATATTTATATATTGTTTCGATTTTCTGTAAGATTTTGCAGCCTTTTTGTAATGAACTTCAGATTTCATTTCTAGTGAAAATTTTCTAGAAGACTCTTGAGAAGTAGCCATAATTTTAGATGTCTTATCCCATATTTAATAATTGTTTGAAAATGAGGCAATAACCACCAAGGTGTAATGAAACAAAACATCGTTTTATGTCAGCAAAATGAAATTTATTTAACTTATTTGAATTTTAAAATATTGGTTTATTTGATAGAACTTATATCTCTGAGAATAACTTTTCTACATTAAATCTACCTTCTTTACTCTCCTATTGCCCTACGAATAATTTTTGTTTAGTAATAGTTAGGATTACTAACCTTTACAATTTTGTTATGAATTCAACTGTTTGGTGAAATATAAAGTATTCTCAAAACGTTTAAGCTAATCAATTCCTAAATGCAAACCTATGGAAATCCAGATACTACCTATGGATGGTGGGCTGGTAATTCAGGTGTAGCAAATCGCTCAGGAAAATTCATTGCTGCTCATGTAGCTCATGCAGGATTAATTGTTTTCTGGGCGGGTGCATTCACCCTTTTTGAACTTTCACGATTTGACCCAAGCGTCCCAATGGGGCATCAACCTCTAATCGTTCTTCCTCACTTAGCAACTCTTGGAATAGGGTTTGATGCTAATGGCGTTGCGATGGGAGATACTAAACCTGTTCTAGCGATAGCAATAGTTCACTTAGTTTCTTCTATGGTTTTAGCAGCCGGAGGACTTTTACACTCTTTACTTCTTCCTGGAAATCTAGAAGATTCTGATGTAGCAAGAGCTAGAAAATTCAATATTGAATGGGATAATCCAGACAAATTGACATTTATTCTTGGTCACCATTTAATTATTCTTGGTTTCGCAGTTATCGCTTTTGTTGAATGGGCAAGGGTTCATGGAATTTATGATCCAGCTATTGGTTCTGTAAGACAGGTTGAGTATGAATTAAATTTGGCCAAAATTTGGAATCACCAAACAGACTTTTTGACTATTGATAGCCTTGAAGAAGTAATGGGAGGCCATGCTTTTCTTGCTTTCGTTGAGATCACTGGTGGTGCTTGGCATATTGCTACTAAGCAAGTTGGTGAATATACCAAATTTAAAGGTAAAGGACTTCTATCTGCAGAAGCTGTTCTCTCATGGTCGCTAGCTGGAATAGGCTGGATGGCTATTATTGCAGCCTTCTGGAGTGCAGCTAATACAACAGTTTATCCAACTGAATTCTTTGGTGAACCACTTGAATTGAAGTTTAGTATTTCTCCTTATTGGGTAGATACTGTTGATCTTCCTGATGGTGAGTACACTTCAAGGGCATGGTTAGCTAATGTTCATTACTACTTTGGATTCTTCTTTATTCAAGGTCATCTGTGGCACGCTTTAAGAGCCCTAGGCTTTGATTTCAAGAGAGTTACAAATGCTATCAGTAATATTGATAGTGCAACAGTTACTCTTAAAGATTAATTTTCAAATTTTCTTACCTATATCAAAAGGCTCCTCTTACCGGAGCCTTTTTTATTTGAAAAATTTTGTTTATTAATTTAGATTTAGAATTATATGTTTTTGAAATCATTGAATATTTTTTCGATACAGAATAAAGATATTTTTTCAAATTCTCTATTGATAAGTTTTTTGGGATTATTAATTATATTTTTTTTGTTGATTTTTGGAAGGAAATTTAAACTAGCTGTTCAACTCGAGAGATTTGGATTACCGATAGCAGTTATATCAGGAATTTTAGGTATATCTATAGGCCCATTTGGTGCTATACACTTATTACCAAAAGAAACAATAAATGTTTGGAGTAATTTTCCTACTCCTCTTTTATCATTAGTCTTCGCAACTTTAATGATGGGAAGACCCATACCGAATATAAATGGTTTAGTTAAACCAATTTTTAATCAATTTCTATTAGCTCTTTCACTAGGTTTCGGACAATTTTTTGTCGGTGGTCTTGTTGTTAAATATTTTCTTCCTCCATCTATGGACGCAAATCCTCTAATGGGTTGTTTAATAGAGGTAGGGTTTGAGGGTGGTCATGGAGCCGCATCAATAATAGGTGAAAGTTTTAATAAACTAGGTTTCCCAAATGGTTTAGATCTTGGTTTGGCTATGGCAACAATGGGTCTTTTATCCTCTTCAATATTGGGTAGCATATTCATCTTTCTTGGTAGAACTTTAGGACTTTCTGATAATGAGGAAATTCTTGAACAAAAAGATACTCTAAAGGGAAAAAATAAGACAGGATTTTTTGCGGATTTAAGAATTTTTGTAATAAATCTTGGATTCTCTGGTTTGGCAATTTCTTTTGGTGTTTTGCTACTTAAATTTTTAAGGTATATTTCAATTTCTTTTGGTGATTTTTCGAAGGAAATTATTTTTTCACTACCAGTATTCCCCTTTATCCTTATAGGTTCGCTCCTCATTAGATATATATTAGAGAAAACCAAAAATACAGAATTTATTTCAAATATTCTGCAAAGGGAGATTGGTATTTTATCCACAGATTTATTGATTTTTACAGCTATGGCGAGTTTAGATATCGCTGTTGTTTTTGATAATTGGATACTTATTTTAGTGTTTACTATTTTCGGTTTATTTTGGAATTTAATCTGCATTGCTTATTTCGCATACTTTATTTTTGATGATTATTGGTTTGAAAAAAGCTTGATAGAGTTTGGAAATTCTACCGGTGTAGTAGCATCTGGGTTACTTCTTTTAAGGCTTGCAGATCCTAAAAATATTTCTAAGACTTTACCAATTTTTACGTCAAAACAGCTTTTCGCTCAGTTAATTCTTTCTGGGGGACTATTCACAGTTCTTGCACCATTAATGATTTCTAAAATTGGGTTAGATTATTGGACAGAAATTTGTGCCCTAATTACATTCGGAATTCTTTTTATTGCATTGATTTTTAATAAAGTAGAGATGAAAAAGTTTCAATAAGAACCTTAGAATGGTATTAGCCTAAATTTTATTTTAATGTCATTTACTCCTTACGATATTCCACCTCAAGAAAATAAAGGGAAGTGGTTTAGGAGTCATTTACTCGGAAGGGAAATCGAACTGGGAGAATTATATAGTCTTGGACCAAATGATTTAGATTTGCTAATGGCGGAGACTGCAGAAATTAGAAGTGATCTTGATTTTAAGGAAAAAAATATTGGAAAATTTAGGACTGCAGGATATTTTTTGGAGTTAGCAAGAATAATTGAAAAAAGGAAGTTGTTAGAAAGTTAATTAAAAGGAAAATAATTCTTTCTATAGTTTGGTTCCCATAATTCGTATTTATACATTAACGATTTAAATTCTTTATTTTTCTCAAATGAATCTAACCAGTTTTTTATTGAGGGTTCAAAATAATTTGTTCTTTTTTGACTTTCACAAGCGATTCTAAATTGTCTTACAAAAGGCCAAACAGACCAATCAGCGATTGTGGGGCTATCACCAAAAAAATATTTGTTTTCTGCAAGTAGTTCGTTCCATCTCTTTAATAATTTAATAGCATTTGTGAAATGAAATTCTTCATCAGTATCTTTATATCTTGTGGCATATTTAAATCGATCTAAATGATATTTGAATTCATTATCATTTTCATTAATTATTTCAAAAATATCTTCCTTTTTATTCTCAGGAAAATAAATTAATTTGATGTTTTCCTTTTTCGACTCTGAGAGAGCCCACAGGATGATTTCAAGACTTTCTTCAATAACTTCACTATTTTTTTTTATAAGTATTGGAACCGTTTTCGTCTTTGAATTATTTAAAAAATCTAGAGGTTTATTTTTTAAATCAATTTCTCTTATCTCTACTTTTATTTCGCAAATTAACAGGGCCCATCTTGCACGAATTGCATATGGACATCTTCGGAATGAATATAAAATATCGTTTTTCATATTGTAAAAACTTTTAATTTCCCTAATTCTTTTAGTATTATCTAAGTAGGAACAGTATTAATTTTACAACGCAAATGTCGGGATATGTTTACCTTATTAGAGTAGGAGACCTTTATAGGATTGGGAAAACGGATAATCTTGAAAAGAAAATTAAAAAATTAAAGCCAGACGAATTATTAACATCAATTATGACTAAGGAGCCAGAAACTCTTGAAGCAAGATTACTAAGAAAATATAAGTCGCAAAGAATTCCTGAAACTGGTTATTTAAAGCTTTCTAAAAGACAAATTAGAGAATGTAAAAAGCAATTTGAATTAAAGGGTAGCTTACCCCACACCTTAGATGCTGAAGTTTCCATAACTCTATTTGCATCTTTTTTATTGTTTTCATTAGGTTCTTTTATTTTTAATTATTTAAATTTTGGATTTGTAAGATCTATATCTTATTCTTTCGGAATGGCATCTCTACCAATGGTTATATTATTTATTACAGGTAGTTTTGGCGGATACTTTTCTGAAGATTTATCTCTTTTTTCATTGTTAACTAATCGAATAAAAGGTTTATTTATTGCAATTGCAATGCTTTCAATGGCTTACTTAATTTTTAATTTAGGTTAAATTTCATAGTTACAATTTAAGGCGATTTCAAATGGAACTGATTGGGTAGGTAACTTAAGAATAGTTGAGCATATTTCAGCAATATCTTCAGGTTGTGTCATGCTTGATTTGTCTAAGGACGAGATATTTTGGGCCATTTTTGTATTAACCCAGCTTGGGCAAATTGCAGAAATCCTTATATTTTTATCCCAACCTTTATTTTTCATCGTTTGGCATAATCCCATCAATGCAAACTTTGAAGCAGAATAAGCGGCTAAATCACCTTTGGATCTTTTCCCACTCATTGAAACTAAAACAATAATTCTTCCTCTTCCAGAGGTACATAAATGATCCCAAGAAAGCCTACATAAATGCCAAATTGCCAAAAAATTGATATTTAATGTATTTAAAATATCTTCTTCATCACCATCTTTGTATAAGAAAGGAACTTTCGATAATACTCCAGAACAATTTATTACTGAATCAAATCCTCCAAATTCATCTACGGTATTCTTTATCCAATTTTCAGCTGTAATTTTTTTTAAAGCATCATAGTGGTTGGTTATAATTTTTCCTTCTGGCCATTTTTTCGGATCAATAGCGCTTCCTTTTAATGATTCTAAATCTCTTATGCCAACACTAATTCTATTGCCTTCTTTTAATTCTTTATGTGCAATATTTAATCCAATACCTCTACTGGCTCCACTTATTAAAATGGTTCTCATTTTTTAACTATATGTTTGGCAATATTATCCTAAGTAACATTTTAAATTCTCTTCCATGCATAATCATAAGACCTTTCTTTACACTCCATGGAGCTTTTATAAACATTACGCACATCGCATATACAATCTCTTTTAAAGAAAGAGTATCAGTTAGAAAACCATACCATTGATTTTTAGGTAGTTGGAAAAAACTGCCAAAAAATTCTCTCAATAGTTTCTCGTCAAACCTCATAAGTTTTTCTAATCCAAATTGGTAAAGTGATTTCTTCCTAATTAATTCTTTTGACCATAAAGTTTCCCAACCTTTTCTAGCAATATGATATGTACTTAGATTTTTGTTTTTAATTGCTTCTGAGACTGCCTTGGCGACAAGTGGAGCTCTTCTTAAAACATTACCAATTAAATATCCAGATGCAGGATGTACCATTGAAGCAGCACCACCATATCCAAGTATTTGTTGTTTGAAATCTGGGATTGGCATATTCATAGGGAGAAATAAGCCAAGCTCTTCGTGTTGCATGCTTGTGATTGATATATTTCGATAAGAGAGTCTCTTCTCTAGTCTCTCTTTTAAATTTTCCATTGTTAGAGGATTTACTAAACCAAGAGATGTTTCTTCAAGAAAATATTTCCCATTCCCCATATCCATGGCATAAAGAAAAGTTGGCGGTTCTTTTTTTTGCTCATCGTTAAGGTGGTCATTTCTATAGTCCATTAATACAAACTGCCCTCTCTTAAGTGGAGGTTTACTAAAATTACCTACTATCCCATAACAAGTTTGGACTGCTAAGGGACCACACGATTTTAATTTAAGAAAAATAGGATCATATCCTGTTGCATCTACTACTAATCTTGCAGAGTAAGCTTTGCCATCTTTTGTAGTTACTGTACTTTTGTATTTTTCAAAATGTATTTTGTTTGCAAAGCCTTGATGCCATTTAATAAAAGACTTATTGCATTCATTAAACCAATAATTGTGGAGTTTCTTCTTATCAAATAATCCATAATCTAGTGAATGTTCCGTGGCTTTATTCTCGTCGTCCTGCTCTTCTAAAGCGCCATGTCCAAAAAAACTTACAGTATTCTTCCATCTATATTCAAGTAAATCCTGAAGCCCGAGTTGATCAACTTCTTTCCCCCAAATGCCATATGTATTTGGCCAAGGTTCATCCGGTCCATTTGGAGAAAGCACTTCAACATCTAATTTTTCCTTACCTAAAGCTGAGGCAATAGCCATACCTGCAGGCCCTGCACCCAAAACAAGAACATCTGGCATATTTTCTTCTGACATTAAATATAAATCTTATGATTAAAGAAATTTATGGAACAAATTATTACTTCTGCGCCTAGAATTATATTTTTCATCCAATACTTTATGAGAGTAGATTAATAATAATCAAATTACTCAAATACTAGTGACTAAGTTTTCAGTGTTTTAACAATAATTTATAAGATTACAAAATAAAAAAAAACTTTATTTATTTTTTTATCATAAAAAAAATATAGGAATTTAAATGATTAAAAATAAAAATATTTTAATTACTGGAGGCAATTCAGGAATAGGTTTTTTTGCCATTATTAATTTACTGAAGACAAAAAATATTTTATATGTGGTAATAAAAAACGAATTTAGAAAGAATGAATTTCTCAAGAAAATTGAGAAATATTTTGATAAAAATTACCTTAGTAAATTTTTAAATATTATTGAAAATTGTGATCTTTCAGATCTAGAGAATATTAAAAAAATTAAAGATTACCTTATTAGTAAAAAGATTTTTTTAGATATTCTTATTTTAAATGCAGGATTGCAATATACAGGCTCTTTTTACCCTAAAGTATCAAAACAGGGCATAGAACTAACTTTTGCGGTAAATCATCTTGCACATTTTTACTTGGTAAATGTCCTAAAAGATTTTATTAGAGATAAAGAAGAATCTAGAATAATTATTACATCATCAGATGTACACGACCCCAAAAGTTCAGGTGGCAATATAGGAAAGAAAGCGGGACTTAATAACTTAGTTGATTTAAGAAAAAAAGTAACTGGGCAATTTTTAAATTTTAATGCTGATGAAGCTTATAAAAATAGTAAGTTATGTAATATTTTGTTTGCTAAACAACTTGAAAAAAAATTAAAAATTTCCTCTAGTAAAATTTCTGTAATTACTTGGGCTCCTGGTCTAGTAATACCAAATGATGATCTCGGTTTTTTTAGATACAGTAAACGTTTTAATCTATTTGGATATTTAATTTTTTCTAAAGCTGCAAAAAATATTTTAGGAATTTCTGAAAGTATAGAAAATGCTGGTAAGATACTTTCTGAAATTGTTTTTGATGCAAATTTAAATAATATTGGTTACGTTCATTTAAGTAATAAACTTATATCTTTTAAAAAACATAGATTAGTTGAAAGTAAGGTTAGTGATGAGGCAAATAATTCTGAGTTGGCTTCAAAACTCTGGATTTTAAGTGAAGAGATTTGTAGATCATTTGGCTTTGTTACTTTCAATATTTAAGGTTTGTGTTGGGAATGCAAACTCTATATTATTAACCGCAAATTCCTCAATAATTCTTAAATTTATAGATTGTTGAGCTTCCATTGCAGCAAGATAATTATTTGTTGGGATGTAATAAACAAGTTCGAAATTAAGACTGAAGTCTCCGAAATCTGTGAAATGACATCTATCAAAATACGCATCTTTTGTCTCTTCAACTATTTTTTTTATTATTATTGGAATCAATTTCATAAGTTTTGGAGAGGTTTCATAAACAACTCCCAATTTATGCACTAACCTCCTTTTTTCCATTTGTGCGTAATTTGAAATTATTCCATTTGTTAGGGCGCTATTGCTCATTACTATTACTTCTCCATTAATACTTCTTATCCTTGAGGATCGTACTCCCACTCTCTCCACCATTCCGAGGACTCCATCAGATTTTATAAATTCACCTTTTTGAAAAGGTTTATCAAGCAAAATTGTTATATATTCAAAAAACTCCTGAACTGGATCTTTCAAAGCTAATCCTGCTCCAATACCTCCTGCACTTAGTAAAGCCCAAATAGCAGTCATTTGAACACCTATATTTTGTAAGAAAAAAATTGAGCCAATAGTCCATGTTAATGCCTTTATCAATGGAGTTAGTGAAGATACCATTGAACTAATTGAGGAATCATTAATTTTCGAGGTCGATTCTGTTAAAGATCTTATTAAAACTTTGTTGAGAGCTTTTATGATGATTATTAATATAAATAATTTCAAAATATTCAATAAGACAGAGATGAAAGTTATTTCATCAGCAAAAAAATAGTCAATTGAAAAATAAAATGAGAGGAGGAAACCTATAGGTTTTATAATTCCAGAGATTACCTCAAAAATAAAATCATCGAAATTTGTTTTTGTTCTTTTGGAAATCTTTTTAAAAAATATTTTTGAAACTTTAGAAATTATTATCGACAATAAAGTTCCAATAAAAAAAATAGATATTGCCAGAAGGAAGTTTTCAGTAACTAATTTCATATTCAAATAAACCATTAAAATTTATCTCTAATAAAATTTTAAATTATCTCTAAACAACAAACCAGTCTTTATTTTTCTTTAACTCATTATTATATTTCTAATTTCTTTAAATTCTTTTCTATCCGCAGTTTTGCATAATTCAAAAATTATTGATTCAGTTGTTGTTAAGATTGCCCCACTCTGAGTCATTCTTTGTAATGCTATTTCATGATCTACCCTATTTCTACTTCCCATGGAATCTGATATGAGAATAACTTTAAATCCTTTTTGCAAACAATCTAAGACTGTTTGTTGAATACAAATATGTGTTTCGATCCCACAAACTATCAAATTAGTAATTTTCTTATCTTTAAGTTCTTTTAAAAAATCTTCTAATTTAGCTAGGCTGAATTCCATTTTTTCAAATTTTCTAAATTCTGCTATGGGTGATAATTCAGGTATCGTTATGCCCAATTTGAGTGGGTTCTGTTCAGATATAAATATGTTTTCTTCTAAAATTTGGTAAGCATTTATTAGCTTTTTAATGTTTTTGATTATCGAATCCCTATTAAAAATTGGTCTTATTATTTTTTCCTGAATATCAATAATTATCAAGGCGTTTACTTGCGATGATAATTTATCAGAAGAGATTTCTTGATCATTCATCATTTACATATAAAGATACATTTAACATAATATTTTGAAGAACTTTAGTAAACATTTTAAATCAATAAGTTGTTTTGCTCTCATCTAGAGTTATTATTGAGAATAGCCATGGGTAAATTTTGTCATTATCCTCTCAATACAAAGTCATCACATCTCCTCTTGGTGATGGATTACATAAAGATGGGAAGAGATTAACTCCTCAGAGGCTAAAGGTTCTTAATTTATTTGAAAATATAGGCTCTGGAAAGCATCTTAGTGCTGAAGAGGTTCATGAAAAGTTAGTTAAAACGAGCTCCAAAGTTTCACTAGCAACAATTTATAGAACTTTAAGACTTTTAGTACAAATGGGTTTGCTTCATGAATTAGAACTCAGTGAGGGTGGACACAGATATGAATTGCTTAGTAACGACACACCGGATCATCATCATTTGATTTGCATTAGGTGTGGAAGAACAGAAGAATTCGAAAATGACGAGGTTTTAGAGGCAGGCAAAGTTGCAGCAAAAGTTAATGGTTTTAAACTAATTGAATCCTCTTTAAATGTAAGGGCTATTTGTCCTAATTGCATTTAGCAGTTTTTAACTTAAAGTCCCTCCACAACTTGACCCTGCACCTGCAGTGCAAGCAAAACAATGCTCTTTTACAGCTACCCCGTAGTCAAAAGTAAATGACTCATCCAATAGATCAAAAAGTGTCTTTGGTCCTTTATTCTCTCGGAAATTTATCTGTTGGTTAAAGTCACAATCATAAATTTCTCCAAGCCAATTTACGCTAATTGTCTTTTTACACATAAGATTTTCTAAATTTTTCTTATTAAAATTTTCTTTTAGTAATTTGTAATAAGTATTTAGTTTCCCTTCTCTTCTAAGAGATTCTTCATATCTATTTATTGGCATATTAGTTATTGTGTATAAATTATTAAAAACGATATTGTATTTTTCGAAAAGAATTTTTTTATAATCCTTCTCCAATATTTCCTGAGAAGGAGGAAGAATTGGGCTTACAGGATTGTAAACAAGGTTTAGTTGTAATCCGTTTTCTTTCTTTCCATAGCCTAAATTATTAAGAATTTTTATGGCATTAATACTTTTTTCAAAAACGCCAAAACCCCTTTGAAAATCAACATTATTTTTTTCATAACA